>JAMOMG010000024.1 GCA_027068695.1 Flavobacteriaceae bacterium | reverse complement strand
AAAAACAAAATAGTATTTACAAAAAAAGAAGAGCCATAGTTTGGCAAATATTTGATGCTTTAGGGTGTACGTATGATAAAAATATAGTTGGATTATTTGTTTGGGCAAAATTACCCAAAGGAGAAAAAGCAGAAGAATTTACAGATACATTATTGTATAAAAAAGATGTATTTATAACTCCGGGAACTGTATTTGGTACGAATGGGGAAGGCTATATAAGAGCTTCGTTATGCGTTGATTTGGTAGTTTTAAAAGAGGTATTAACAAGATTAACAACAAATAAATAATTAAAAAATGGAAAAGTTAGTTGTTATAGGATTGGGTTTAATAGGGGGATCTTTAGCGTTAGATTTAAAGAAACGAAATGGCTATAAAGTAGTTGGAATTGACACGAATGAAGCTCATATAAAAAAAGCATTATCATTAGGAGTTATAGATGCTGAAATAGATTTTTCTGAAATTTCAGATGCTTCAGTAGTAATTGTTGCTGTTCCCGTGGATGTGATAGCAAAAGTTATAAAGAAAGTACTAGACAACGTTTCAGAAAACACCTTAGTTTTTGATGTAGGTTCAGTAAAAAATGAGATTTGTAAAGAAGTCTCAAAGCATCCAAATAGGAAAAATTATGTTGCAGCTCACCCACTTGCTGGTACTGAGTTTTCAGGGCCAGAAGCAGCTATTTTAAATTTGTTTGATGAGAAGGTAAATATCTTATGCGAAACAGAGAAGAGTGATTGGAAAATTTTAGACAAGGCATTAAGTTTATTTAAACAGCTAAATATGCGTATAAAAATGATGAATCCTGTGGAGCACGACAGGCATATAGCTTATGTTTCTCACTTATCGCATGTAAGTTCTTTTATGTTGGGAAAAACGGTATTGGGAATTGAAGAAAATGAACAGCATATTTTTGATATGGCAAGTACAGGTTTTGCTTCAACAGTACGTTTAGCAAAAAGTTCAGCAACTACTTGGGCTCCCATTTTTCTTCAAAATAAAGAAAATATCATACGTTCTTTAGATGAATATATTAAAAACTTAAAAGAATTTAAACACCTTATAGAAAATAATAATAACGAAGCATTGAAAGAAATAATGAACAATACCAATTATATTAAAACAATTTTAAACGGAATAAAATAGTATAAAACATAGAAAACAAAGAAGATGGAAATTAAAAAAGAAAATAGAAAATGGTTAGATGGTATGAATTTACCACACCCTATTGTAATTGCAGGGCCTTGTAGTGCAGAAACTGAAGAGCAAGTTTTGAAAACAGCCCATGAACTTAAAAAAACAGATACCAATGTGTTTAGGGCAGGTATTTGGAAACCGAGAACACGTCCGGGAGGATTTGAAGGCGTTGGAGAAATAGGCTTGCCTTGGTTGCAAAAAGTGAAAGAAGAAACAGGGATGTTGGTTACAACAGAAGTTGGAAATGCAGCTCATGTGGAATTGGCATTAAAACACGATATAGATATTTTATGGATAGGGGCACGAACTACAGTAAATCCATTTGTAGTACAGGAAATTGCTGATGCACTAAAAGGGGTAAATAAACCGGTGTTGGTTAAAAACCCTGTGAATCCAGATTTGCCTTTGTGGCTAGGAGCTGTTGAACGTTTTAAAACTGCAGGAATAACACAATTGGGCGTAATTCATAGAGGATTTTCAACCTATAACTCGTTGCATTATCGCAATAAACCAAAATGGCATATAGCTATTCAACTTAAAAAAGAATTTCCAGATTTACCATTAATCTTAGATCCTTCACATATTTGTGGAAGAAGAGACACCATTTTAGATGTTTCACAAACAGGATTGGATTTAAATTATGATGGATTTATGATTGAAACGCATATTGATCCTGATAATGCATGGAGTGATGCCAAACAGCAAGTAACACCAGCTCAATTAAATCAAATAACACAAGATTTAAAAATTCGTCAAGAAAGCAGTACAAAAGAAGGTTTTCAGCGAAAATTAAATATGCATAGAAAAGAGTTGGATTTAATAGATAGCAATATTGTTGATATTTTAGGCGATAGAATGGGAATTGCTGAGCAAATAGGAAGGTTAAAGAAACAAGAAAATGTGGCTATTTTACAAAGTGGAAGGTGGGCTGATATTTTAATGAAAATGATTGAATCTGGAGAAGAAAAAGGACTGAGTAAAGAGTTTGTTGAAGAAATATTTAGAGCAATTCATGTAGAATCTATTAATATTCAACACAAAGTAAAATAAAAGGAAAGAAGCTGTCTGAAAAGTTTGTAAAACGATCATCCTCAGCTATATAGTTATTTTATTTTGAAAAAAGATATCATTCCTGAGAAGGCAGGAATGACAATATTGCCTTGAAATCCACTATTTGACTCAAGTTGGAAGTAAATTAAAAGGTTGATTAAACAATTTAATCAACCTTTTAATTAATCTAGTTTATTAAACCAAAGTTATAAGTGGTTTAATTATATTTGTTGAACTTTATACTAATTAAGTTAAACTTATAATTTTGAAAGGAGTTGTTATAAAATCTACAGGAAGCTGGTATACCATTTATATTGAAAATGGTAAAAAAATTGATTGTAGATTAAAAGGGAAATTTAGGATTAAAGGAATTAAAAGTACCAATCCGGTTGCAGTAGGTGATTATGTAAATTTTGAGTTCGAACAAGGAAAAGAAACAGGTGTTATCAATAAAATATTTGATAGAAAAAATTATATCATTCGAAAGTCTGTAAATTTATCTAAACAAACCCACATTATTGCCGCTAATATTGATACAGCATTTTTATTAGTTACATTAGATAGCCCACCAACTTCAGCAGGATTTATAGATCGGTTTTTGGCTACTGCAGAAGCATATAATATTCCTGCTGTTATTATTTTCAATAAAATAGATATGTGTACTGGTGCTTTGTTAGAGAAAAAGAAGGCGTTGGAAAATATTTATACTACAATAGGGTATAGATGCATAGATATTTCAGCAACAAAAAATATAAATATTGATAAATTAATAGCATTAATGAAGGGTGAAACTACGATGTTTTCTGGACATTCAGGTGTTGGTAAAACCACGTTAATAAATGCTATAGAACCTTCATTAAATTTAAAAACAGCTGAAATTTCCAAACAACACAAACAGGGATTACACACCACCACTTTTGCTGAAATGTTTGAGTTGAGTTTTGGAGGTTTTATAATTGACACACCAGGTATTAAAGGTTTTGGAGTGGTAGATTTTGAACCTCAGGAGATTAGCCACTATTTTGTAGAATTTTTCAAGCTAAGTTCAAAGTGTAAATTCAATAATTGTTTGCATATTAACGAACCTAAATGTGCTGTTAAAGAAGCACTTGAAAATAATGAAATTGCCCACTCGAGATACAATAGTTATTTGCAAATAATTGCGGGTGATGAAGAGCATTACAGAACAGATATTTATGGTTAACCGTATAATTCATGGCATGTGAAATGTTAGTTCGAGTGCCTGAGTTTATAAAGGTGAATTGAGAACTGTTCGAAAAGAGAGAATTGATAAACAACAAATTTTAAGGTTAGAATAACCATTCATAAATTAACATTAAATGAGAGCTGTAATACAAAGAGTTTCAGAAGCTTCCGTTAGTATTGAAGATAATGTAATAAGTAAAATTAGTAATGGGCTTTTAATTTTGATTGGTATTGAAGCAGCAGATACTAAGGAAGATATTGAGTGGTTGACTAGAAAAATTGTAAATCTTCGTATTTTTAATGATGAAAACGGTGTGATGAACAATTCTTTAGTAGATGAAAATGGAGATGTAATAGTTGTAAGTCAGTTTACACTACAGGCAAGCACGAAAAAAGGAAATAGACCTTCATACATAAAAGCTGCAAAACCAGCTATAGCAATCCCATTATATGAACAATTTGTTACTCAGATAGAATTAGATTTGGGTAAAAAAGTAGGAACAGGCAAGTTTGGTGCTGATATGAAAGTGGCACTTGTAAATGATGGTCCTGTTACCATAATTATAGATTCTAAAAAGAGAGATTGAATAGGTGTTTTTTAAGAATATTTTTTTATATTTATAAAGAAATAAAATTTCTATGAAAAAAAACACGCTTACTGTACTTTGTACGTTTCTCTTAACTTATGCTGTATTCTCACAAAATTACAATTTCAATACGAGCCAACTTCCTGAAAATTTAAAAACAAATGCAAATGCCGTTGTTGTATTTGATGATGTATTTGTTGAAATTCAAAATCAAAAATTAATGACTGTTAAAGTAAAAAAAGCAGTTACCATTTTAAATAAATTAGGTGATAAATATAGGTATGTTGCCGTTGGTTTTGACAAGACAAGAAAAATTAAAAA
>JAMOMG010000023.1 GCA_027068695.1 Flavobacteriaceae bacterium | reverse complement strand
TGTTTAACTATATATTAACACTTGATGGTGTCGAAATAAAAGAACTTAAAAAGTATTTTGAGCCGATTAAAAATTTTAAATTTGAATCTTTTGATGAGCATATAGATGAAAGTAGTAGAGTAAAAGATAGATTTAGTAAATTAATCGAGATGCAACAAAAAGGCATTGAGGGTTTTATTTTGTACCATCAAGATTTAATGTCTCAAAGAGATAGATTACCTTGGATTGAGATAAAAGATACAAAACTAAAAATTTTAAAAATTCAACAAGATAAAGACTACAAAGCAAAACTAGATAAATATAAAGATAATTATCAAGAAATTGAGTGGATCCATGACTATTACAGAGGTTCCATACGGCGAATTAAGGAGAGTTTAGAACCATGAAACTATATGAAAAATATAAAATGATAACAAAAGATTTAGGGCAGTTAGAAAAAGCATATTTTACTACTTTTAATCTATCTCCTGAGTTTATAGAGAGATATATTTTACCTCCATTACTTTGTGTTGATATACCAAGTAATGAGCTAGGATATGAAGAGTTAAACGATAAACTAAAAAACAAAAAACCAGATATAAAATTTTTTCATGATGGAAATATGAGTAAGTTTGATGAAGCAAAAAGAACTTCAGTTGAATTTTATCCAATTATATTGAAAAATGGTGTATTTCATCCCAAAGTGATATGGCTTGAAGGAGAAAATGGAGCTTTTCTCATGGTTGGTTCTGGCAATCTAACACTTAATGGTTGGGGTAGAAATATAGAGGCTTTTAGAATTATAAAAGTTACCAAAAATGATAACATTTATAAACAATCACATAACTTTTTTGTAGATGTTTTTGAAAAAGCTGGACTTGAGAAAAAAAAGAAAAAACCTACACAAAATAGTGAAAGCAGAAATCTAATCTATGGTTACGATAAACAATCTTCTTTTTTAGAAAGCTTGAAACTAAAAGAAAATCTACAAGTATACTCACCATACTTTAGTGATTTAGATGAACTTGCTAATAATGAACAGTTAAAAAAACTCACATCTATAAAAGTGATACCAAATATCAATAAAAATGATAAAGTTTGTTTAACAAAACTCCCTACAAAGGAAAAAATAACCTTTCATAAAGATGAAGATGCTGAGGAAAAATTCAATCATTCAAAAGTATGGATTAGTGATAGCAAAATTGCTATAGGTTCTCACAACATGACAAAACAAGCTATTTTTGGAGATAATTTTGAAGCATCAATAGTGGAAAATTTAACAACTACTTCTTTTAATATAGAAAATAATAAGTTTAAGCCAAGTATCTTAGAAGAAGGTGAGTTAATAACCGAAGAGGAGGATGTAGCTCCCAAAGATAGCTTTAATTGCAATTTTAAATTAACAGCCAATTGGAAAGAAAGAACTTTTAAAATAGAAAAAATAGGAGAAACTTCTCATAAAAAATCTTTAAAAATCATATTGCCTTCAAAAGTAAAGACATGTTTCAAAAATATATCAAAATTAAATGATATTGAAAAAGAGTCTATTTTATCATCTATGATAAGAGATAAAAGCTTTTCAGTTTATGATAAAGATAAACTAATCTTTAGAGGTTTTATCACAGAAGAAGAGACATCTTATAGATATGAGATAAAAGCTGAAAATTTAGAAGATATTTTTTTAGCATTTGAAGAAAAAGATGAAGCTATACTCAAAGAGCATTTGATACAGAGAGTTTTAAATCAGACTAAAGAGGGTAACCATACGATTAAAAAACATAACTTTGATAAAAACTATTTTACAATGTTCAAAGGCTTTAAAAAGCTTAATGAAAAATTGGAAAAAATCAAATCAAAAAAAGAGTTACACCGTTTTTGTTTTTCATCAACAATATCTATCACTGCGATAATGAGAATACTTGATAATGA
>JAMOMG010000022.1 GCA_027068695.1 Flavobacteriaceae bacterium | reverse complement strand
GATAATGAGAATACTTGATAATGAAAAAAGTAAAAATGAAAATATTATTTTTTTACATCTATCTATAGCTGAATTAAATCAACTCATTGCACATGCTAACAAAAAGCTAGAAAAGAAAATAGTAAAAATGAAAAATCTTGATTTAAACATTAAGAAGGATAAAAATTTTTTAGAGGAATGTAATAAATGTATAAACCAGAAGATATATTAAACCTTATAAAGTTTAATGCTTTAGATAATAAATGGAAGTACAATAAAGAGAAAAAAGATCTCTTTGCTTTTCAAGCAGAAGGTGTAGCAGGCATATTAAATCGCTTTGAAAAATATAAGATAGCTCTTCTTGCAGATGAAGTTGGTATGGGTAAAACTATACAGGCACTATCAGTTATAGCTAAACAGTTTGAAAAAAAATCAAAATCTAAAGTTCTTGTGATAGTACCAAGAAAAGAGATGCTAAACCAATGGAAAAATGAAGAGTATAAAGAGTTTGTATCAAAACATCTTATAAAAGATATCATGCCTAATAATAATGAGTTAATCGGTTTGGAAAATCTTCATAAAGGATTTGGCATAAGTGCTAAAGAGAGACAAATAATATTTTGTAAAACAACCTCTTTTAGTCATATTTCTGATAATAATATAGAAGAACTAAAAAGACAAATTAAAGAGTTTGATTTAATTATAGTTGATGAGGCACATCAATACAGAAACTATGAAAACAATGAAGAAGATAGCCTAAGAATAAAAAGAGCTAAAGAAATATTTGGATCTAAGGACAAAAATACAAATACTTTGCTAATGACAGCCACACCTCTACACTCAAGAAGAGGTGATATCAAAAGAGTTGTTCAATTATTCAAAGAAATTGGTCAAGATGACGAAGAAATTATGGGTAAAATTATGATTCGTCGCCTAAAAATCATGACAGAAGGTGCAAATAAATATCAGTATAGATATGAAGAAGATATCCCTATCTCATTGTCCGATAAAGAAGGTGTTAGAAATGAACTTTTTTATGCGATGCTTCAAAAAAGTTTTGTATATAATGGTGATAATAAAGACTTATCTAAAAGTAAACACCTTTTAGACTATTTGGAAGGTACAGATTTCAGTGAAAATGATTTTTCTAAATATATAAATAAAATAATCAAAAAATACAATAAAGAATATAACATTCCACCATCAAATCAAAAGTATGACACGGTGTTAAAAAAAATATTGGATAGTAAAGAAAAAGCTTTAGTTTTCGTAAGAAGAAAAGCATCAGCTAATGAATTAAGTCGAAGATATATTGAAGCATTTGATGAAGTAGCATGGAAAATAATCGACGAGGCATTAGATAAAAAAATAATAATAAAAATGCCAAAAAATAGAGAAGGATTTGAAAAAATAGTCAAAAACCATAAAAGTGATAGCATTGTAAATATAGATAATGTTAAAGAACATATAGATGATGATTTTATCGAAGATTATAGAAAAAAAGAAGAGAACAAAAAAGGAAAGCATAAAGAAACTATTAAAAATGCTATTGCATATAACTACTTTAGCCAATATGATATTTTTTCAAAAGAAAATTTTGAAGAGTTTAAAAAATCTAAAGATGAAACAGAAGAATCTAAAGAAGGAGATACTCCAAAATCTATTGTGTTAAATTTTTTCAAACAAAAAAGAGGTGAACCATCTACACATGCATCTAGATTTGTATTGAAATTTACTAAAAACAAAGAGTATAAAAACTTTTTTTCACAATATTTACCAGAATTTTTAAAGTATGATACAAGTAAATCTGAACTTATTAAAAATGCTGTTTTATATTCGAGTATAGGTGTAGTAGAACTATATGCGATATTTTTAAAATCTGGTAGAAGCTACAATTGGTTTATTAAGCGCTTAGAGAAAGAGGAAGAAAATTTAATTTTTATCAAAGAAGTAAGAGAATTTATAAAACATTATGATAAATTTGAAAAGTATGTTAAAACCAATGACAATGCTGTATTCAAGGATGAAGAAGAGCCTAAAAATGATGATGAAAAAGTCATAATTTCCAAGATATTTAACAATGCACAACCTGCATATCCATATCTTTCAGATACAAAAAACAAACATGTTATAGCTAGATTTAATTCACCATTTTTTCCATATATGTTATGTGGAACTTCCATCTTACAAGAAGGTGTCAATCTTCATCTATTTTGCAATAAAGTTTATCACTTTGGTTCTGCTCATACAATGGGAGATGATGAACAAAGAACAGGTAGAGTAGATAGAGTCATGGGTAAAATGGACAGAGAATTATCTTGCAAAGATCCCAAGCAAAAAAAACTAAAAATCTATTATCCATATCTTAAAAATACTTTTGATGAGACAAATTTACATAAAATGTTAACACATAAAAGAGCAACAGAAATCAATATAGATACTTGTAAGATTCCAGCGAGTGCTCAAGATGATATAATATATCAAAAGAGTGATAGGCAACTTATTAAAGATTTACTACACCAAACTGAAAAAGAGATTGAAACTGAACCATATAGTTGGGAACTGGAAATAAGTAATAAAACATAACTATAACAATCTCAAAATTGATAGTAATGAATTACTCCCAAATCATAGTTTTGATAGTATTGCAATACTATCAAAATCACTACTTCTCACTCAAAGCCAAAGCATTTATATCTTTCAAAGGCTTAACGATATACTCTAAAACTGTCTTTTTTCCAGTCAATATATTTATATTTGCAACCATTCCAGGAAGGATTGGTTTATCATCTGTAAATGAGTAGTTATCAGCTTTTACTCTTACTTTATAGTAGCTACTTACTCCATCTTGGCTTAGAAAACTGTCAGGGCTTATTGAGATTAGTTTTCCTTTTAAAAGACCGTATTTTGCATAGTTGTATGCTGTTATCTCTATTGTTACATCATCTGCATTAAAAATCTGCCCTCTGTCACTTGTCTTTATTTT
>JAMOMG010000021.1 GCA_027068695.1 Flavobacteriaceae bacterium | reverse complement strand
AAATTTAAAATAGAAGATTTCACTACGTTAACAACTGGAATTAGAGCTGATTTTATTGCGACCTCACTTGAAGATCCTGCTGCTGATTTTGCAGACTTATACGGAGGTATTATTAAAGATAAAACAGAAACAAATGTTAGTGCAAATATCTCTTTAAAATATCAGAAAAATGGTTTTCAGGCACAATTTGCTTTAGGTAGAGGTGTAAGAACAGCATCAATGGTAGAACGTTATATTAACCATTTTAATGTTGGAGTTGACCCTTATGAATATGTAGGGAATCCCAATTTGAAGCCCGAAGTAAATAATCAAATTGAGCTGTCTTTTATGAAGAAAATAAAAACTATAGAAATTGGAGCTACATTTTTTCATTCATACTTAGTAGATTATATTACGGCAGTTGTTACAGATATACCTCGTGTTTATATGCCAACAACACCACCAACAGTTACAAAACAGTTTATAAATGTAGATAAAGCAACTCAAACAGGTTTTGAGTTTACGTTTAATGTAAAAGCTTCAGAGAAACTTTTATTTACATCAGATGTATCCTATACCAGAGCTCAAAATAAAGATTTTGATGAACCACTTCCTCAAATACCTCCTTTTAAAGCTAATTTAGGTGTTAAATATGAGAATGAAAATTATTGGATTTTGTTGAGCTCAAGATTGGTAGCCAGTCAAGATAGAGTTTCAACAACATTTATGGAAGAAAAAACACCTGGTTTTGGAACACTAGATTTACGTTTGGGTTTTGAACCATACAATGGATTATCAATTGGAGCTGCGATACTCAATATTTTTGACAAAGCATATTATGAACATTTAAATTTCTCGTATCAAAATTCAAGTACCTTATCTGGTAGAATTTTTGAGCCAGGAAGAAATTTTACAACGTATATTAAGTATCAATTCTAGTAATAGATTGTACTTTTTTGTTTGTTAGTTTGAAAACCACGGAATATTATTTTTTTCGTGGTTTTTTTATGAATTATTTTTTTTAAATTGCAGTAAACCAACTAACACAACTTCACAATGAAAATAACATATTTAGGTCACGCAAGTTTAAGTATTGAGACAAGAGATAAAACTTTGCTAATTGATCCTTTTATTACGGGAAATGAATTAGCTGAAAAAATAGACATTAACAAATTACAAGCAGATTATATTTTGATAACGCATGCACATCAAGATCATATTTTAGATGTTGAAGTTATAGCAAAAAGAACAGGTGCTAAAATAATTTCAAATTTTGAAATTGTTGCTCATTTTGAAGCTAAGGGCATTGATGGTCATCCAATGAATCACGGTGGAAAATGGAAATTTGATTTTGGAACTGTTCATTATACCAATGCTGTACATTCAAGCTCGTTTCCTGATGGAAGCTATGGAGGTCAACCTGGTGGATTTGTAATTGAAACTAGTCATCACCGATTATATATTGCTGGTGATACGGCCTTAACATACGATATGAAATTAATCCCAGATATTATAGGTGAACTAGACTTGGCTATTTTACCAATGGGGGATAATTTTACTATGGGAATTGATGAAGCAATAAAAGCTAGTACATTTTTAAATTGTAATAAGATTTTAGGATATCATTTTGATACTTTTGGGTATATAAAAATGAATCACAAAGAGGCATTTACTAAATTTGCCAATGCAAAAAAAGAATTGTTTTTATTGCCAATAGGAGGGAATATTAAATTGTAATTAGTGATTATTTTTTAACCACTCTTGCCTTAGATCATTAGATAGTATTCCTGTTCCATCGTGTTTCCATCCGGGTGGTTTAATAAAGTATTTTACCCTATTAGCAAATGAAGTTTTAGAAGTAAATACATCTTTAAAAATAGCAATCCACTCATGAAAAGCAATGGTTATTGGATTAAATGAATTTATGTTTGAAGTTAATCCATATACAACTTTTTCATCCTCCAATTCCGGTTGAAAAGTTCCAAAAAGTTTATCCCAAATAATTAGTATTCCTGCATGGTTTCTATCTAAATACAAAGGATTTGACCCATGATGCACTCTGTGATGCGATGGTGTATTAAAAATTGCCTCAAACCAACGTGGCATTTTATGTATTAACTCGGTATGAATCCAATATTGATATAATAAGCTAATGCTCATTTGGGTAAAAATCATTAACGGATGAAATCCGAATAAAGGCAATGCTAAATAAAAAATAAAACCAAAAAAACTACCAGTCCAAGTTTGTCTTAAAGCAGTACTTAAATTGTATTTTTGAGAAGAATGATGTACTACGTGTGATGCCCAAAAAAAACGACTCTCATGGCTAATTCTGTGAAACCAATAATAAAAGAAATCTTGTCCAACAAAAACGAGTAACCAAGCCCACCAAGCAAAAGGGATTGTAGTAATTCTATAATTTTCATATAAGAAAGTAATTACAAAAACAATTAGTAATTTGCTAATCATTTCAATAAAAATGTTGCCAATTCCCATTGCTAATGAAGCAAAGGTGTCTTTTAAATTATAGCTGTTAGGTTTTTTCTTATAAATTACAATTCCCTCAATAATTACTGTGGCAATAAAAAAAGGAATAGCATAGTAAATTAAGTTTGGGATGTGTGGTATTTCCATAAAATAGAATTAATTCAAGTCCTAATATAAAATAATTTTTTAAATAGTTGTATTTCTCAAGCTTTTAAAAGATGATAGTATACTAAAGAAAATATTTTTTAAAACTTGTAGATGGTAAAAGTTCTAGAATTGAAGAATATGCTGTTTTAGTAGTTTTATAGTGAAAGTAGGCGATATTTTACCTGAAAATTATTTCAAATGTGTACTAAATGCACATAATATGGAAAAATAGTTACTATACTATAATTATATGGACATAATTGCTATTTTTACGATAGAAATCTCTTTAAAATAGTTAATGAAGCTTACAACTTTTTCTCTTACACTCATTTTTTTGATAGCTAATGGAACAATAAGTTTTAGTCAATCTAAAATTAATGAAAACTTCAATCAACAATCTATTGATTCAATTACAAAAAGCATCCTTACATTAAACGAACCTGATAGTATAAAAATTAGTAAACTAAATATAATTGTATCAGAAAATAGATTTAATAAGTACACTTTAAGTACTATTAAAAAAAGTATTGAAATTGCCACTTCTACTAAAAATAGTATGCTAATTGCTGATGAGTACCGCATTTTAGGAAACTATTATTATTATAATTCAAATTTGGATTCAGCAGAATATTATTTGAAAAAATCTAAGAATTTAATTTTACATAAAAACGTTCCTTTTATAAATTCTGCAATATTAAACTCTTTAGGAGGAGTCTATAGAAAAAAAGGAGATATTACGAAAGCTATTAAAATGGTACTTGAGTCAAAATCTATTTTGGAAACAATAGATACTCTAACTCTATCTAAAAGATCAAAGAGAAAACTTCTTAGCCAACAGCTTATATTGTATAATACTTTGGCAAATTTTTATAATCAAATGGGAGATTTTCCAAAAGCAATTGAGAATTATAATAAAGCTTATCAAAATTCACTGCGCTTAAAAGCTACTAAATATGCAGGAGTTATACTTTCAAATAAGGGAGATTTATTGTTGAGTATGGGTAAATTTCAAGAAGCTTTAGATGTACTAATTAGTGCTAAAAAATTAAAAATTGATGCAAATTCACAGGCCTCATCTGTTGCTAATACCAATCAGAACATAGGCTTAGCTTTGCTTAAAATTGGGAAGTATAAATTAGCTCTAGAGAGTATAAATGAAGCTTTAAATTACTATAAAAATAATAATTTAATTTCCGGATTAATGGAAAGTTATGTTATTAGAGGGCGTATTTTTTATAGGATGAAAAAATACGATAAGGCTAAAGAAGATTGTACCAAATCAAAACAATTGGCTATTCAAAGTGGAGTTTTAGAAACACAAAAAGAAGCCTATTTATGTTTGTCTGAAATATATGAAGCAGTTAATGATTATAAAAATGCATTTATTAACTATAAATTTTATCAAAAAGCATTTGATAGTATTTATAACGAGAAAAACATTAAGTATATAACACAGTTAGAAATGCAATATAATTTTGATAAAGAAAAAGAATTGCAAGACTTAAAAAACGCTTCAAAAGAGAAAGAAAATAAATTAATTATTAAAACTCTTATTTTTAGTATTTTAGGATTAATTCTTATTTCAGGATTGTTATATCGCTTATTTTATATTCGTCATAAATCAAATAAAGAACTTATAGAAAAAAACGAGAAAATATCAGAAACTCTTGCTATAAATGAAATCTTGTTTAAAGAAACACATCATAGAGTAAAAAATAATTTACAAATTATATCCTCTTTACTCAATATGCAATCACGGTTTTTAGA
>JAMOMG010000020.1 GCA_027068695.1 Flavobacteriaceae bacterium | reverse complement strand
ATGAATAAATACCCTGAGATAATTATTGAGTTGCAATCGCATACAGACTCCAGAGCTTCAGATGATTACAATATAGAATTATCAGAAAATAGGGCTAAAGCATCTGTTGATTGGATAATAAATAAAGGTATTGATCCAGCCAGAATAACAGGAAAAGGATTTGGGGAAACCCAACTAGTAAATAAGTGCTCAAATGGAGTTAAATGTAACGAAGCAGAGCATCAGTTAAATAGAAGAACCGAATTTATTGTGTTAAATCCTGAGGTTATAAAACAATGATAAACATTTTATTTACATTTCAAACCCTAGGTTAACACCTAAGTTTTTAGCAATTAATTTTATAATTCTTGATTTTAATTGTGGAATTTTAATTTTTTCTACCACTTCATTTCCAAAAGCAAATAATAATAATGCTGTTGCTTCTTTTTTGGGAATACCTCTAGATCGCATATAAAATAGTGCATTTTCATCTAACTGTCCAATAGTGCAACCATGAGAACATTTTACATCATCAGCAAAAATCTCTAACTGTGGCTTGGCATTGATAGTTGCTCCATCATCAATTAAGATATTGTTATTTTGTTGAAATGCATTTGTTTTTTGTGCTGCTTGTTGTACAATTACCTTTCCATTAAAAACGCCAGTAGATTTATCGGCATAAATACCTTTATACAACTCATGACTTTCACAATTTGGGTATTTATGATTAACTAACGTATGATTATCAACGTGTTGTTTGTTATTCAAAATTGAAATTCCATTCAAGTTAGAAGTAATATATTCACCCTCGTGTTGAAATTCTAAATTATTTCTAATTAATTTTCCACCAAAAGAGTACGTATTAACAGAGGCAACACTTTGCTGTTTCTGAGAAACAAAAGTACTATCAATCAAGGAAGAATTTTGTGTATCGTTTTGAATTTTATAATAATCTACAATGGCTCTTTTATGAACAAATATCTCAGTAACAGCGTTTGTTAATGTTGTGTTTTTAGATAAATTTTGATGGCGTTCAATTATTTGTACATGAGAATTTTCACCAACAACAACTAAATTTCTTGGTTGAAGAATTACTTCTTTCTCACTTCCTGTTGAGAAGTTTATAATTTGAATTGGCTTAGGTACAATCGTGTTTTTAGGAATATTAATAAAAGCACCTTCTTTTGCAAATGCTGTATTTAATTCAGATAAACTATTATTATTTTTAGCAAGAGTATTGAAATAATTATCAACAACCATTTTGTATTTTGGCTTGGTTAAGGCAGAAGATAACACACAAATATCCCATTCATCATGGGTAGTTGTAGATAAAAAAGAACTGAAAACGCCATCTATAAAAATTAATTTATACGACTCTATTTCATTAATTAAGTATCTTTCAACATCTTTAAATTCAACAGATTTATTTGTTGATGGGAAAAGATTAAAATCATTTTTTAACAATGATTTTAGGTTTGTATATTTCCATTCTTCATCTTTTTTGGTAGGAAACCCTTGATTTTCAAAATTATGAATTGCTTTTTGTCGAATTTCATGTACGTTTGAATCTAAATCTAAACCACCCTTATTTTCAAAGGCTAAAAAAGAAGAAACTAATTTTTCTTTTAATTCCATAGTGTTATTATTTTAACCAATCGTACCCTTTTTTTTCTAATTCATGTGCTAATTCTTTTCCTCCTGATTTTACAATTTTTCCATTGTATAAAACATGCACAAAATCTGGTATAATATAATCAAGTAAGCGTTGGTAATGCGTTATTAATAGAACAGCATTATCTTTATTTTTTAATTTATTTACACCGTTGGCAACAACTTTTAAAGCATCAATATCCAAACCAGAATCTGTTTCATCTAAAATAGCCAACTTTGGTTCTAACATAGCCATTTGAAATATTTCGTTACGTTTTTTCTCTCCACCTGAAAAGCCTTCATTTAAAGAACGCGATAAAAATTTGCGATCTAATTCTAATAAATCTGCTTTTTCACGAATTAATTTCAACATATCTTTTGCGGATAATTCCTCTAACCCGTTTGCCTTACGAGTTTCATTAATAGCTGTTTTTATAAAGTTGGTAACAGTAACTCCAGGTATTTCAATAGGGTATTGAAAGGATAAAAAGATGCCTTTATGTGCTCTTTCTTCAGGGGCTAAATCAGCCAAATCCTGATTGTTTAAAATAACAGCACCTTCTGTTACTTCAAATTCTTCTTTCCCAGCTATTACAGCAGAAAGGGTGCTTTTTCCAGAACCATTAGGGCCCATAATTGCATGAACTTCTCCTGCTTTTATTTCAAGATTTATGCCTTTTAAAATCTCTTTATCATTAATACTAGCGTGTAAATTTTTTACTTGTAACATTTTTTATATTTTTTATCCTACAGACCCTTCTAAACTTATTTCTAATAATTTTTGTGCTTCAACTGCAAATTCCATAGGTAATTTATTAAGTACATCTTTACCAAATCCGTTTACAATTAAAGCAATCGCTTTTTCAGTATTTATACCTCGTTGATTGCAATAAAACAGTTGGTCTTCACCAATTTTACTTGTTGTTGCCTCGTGTTCTATTTGTGCTGTTTTATTTTTACACTCTATATACGGAAAGGTATGTGCACCGCATAAATCACCCATTAGTAAAGAATCACATTGAGAAAAATTTCTAGCATTTTTTGCTCTTGCTCCAACTTGTACTAATCCTCTATAAGAGTTTTGTGATTTTCCTGCTGAAATTCCTTTTGAAATAATAGTGCTTTTAGTATTATTCCCTAAATGAATCATTTTTGTACCTGTATCAGCCTGTTGGTAATTATTGGTAACAGCAATAGAATAAAATTCACCTACTGAATTATCACCTTTTAAGATACAACTTGGATATTTCCATGTGATTGCACTACCAGTTTCAACCTGAGTCCAGGAAATTTTAGCATTTTTTTCACACAAACCACGTTTGGTTACAAAATTAAAAACGCCGCCTTTTCCTTCAGTATCTCCAGGATACCAATTTTGTACCGTTGAGTATTTTATTTCAGCATCGTCTAAAGCAATTAATTCTACTACTGCAGCGTGTAATTGATTTTCATCACGTTGAGGTGCAGTACAACCTTCCAAATAGCTAACATAACTTCCTTTGTCTGCTACTAATAATGTGCGTTCAAATTGACCGGTTCCACTTTCATTAATTCTAAAATAGGTTGATAATTCCATAGGGCAAGTAACACCTTTTGGAATGTAACAAAAAGAGCCATCAGAAAAAACAGCTGAATTTAATGCTGCATAAAAATTATCACTTTTTGGAACAATGGTACCTAAATATTTTTTTACCAGTTCGGGATGTTCTTGAATTGCTTCTGAAATAGGCATAAAAATAATACCTTTTTCATTCAATGTTTTTTTAAAGGTAGTAGCTACAGAAACAGAATCTACAACAATATCGATAGCGACGTTTGATAAGCGTTTTTGCTCGTCAATTGAAATCCCTAGTTTATCAAATGTTTTTAATAATTCAGGATCAACTTGATCTAAGCTATCTAATTTTGGTTTTTGAATAGGTGCAGAATAATAACTAATATCTTGAAATGAAGGTTTTTTATAAGTTACATTTGCCCAATCAGGCTCTTCCATTTCTTTCCAGATACGAAAAGCATCTAAACGCCATTCAGTCATCCATTCAGGTTCGTTTTTCTTTTTTGAAATGGCGATTACAACTTCTTCATTTAAACCTACAGGGAATTTGTCTGCTTCAATATCAGTGTAAAACCCATATTCATATTCCTTGTTCTCAAGGTCTTTTTTTAAATCGTCTTCAGTAAATTTGTTCATTTCAATAATTTAAAAATTACAATGAAAAACTCTCCCCACACCCACAAGTTCTTTGAGCGTTAGGGTTGTTAAATACAAATCCGGTTCCATTAAGTCCACCAGAATATTCTAAAGTAGTGCCAATTAAATATAAAAAACTTTTTTTATCAACAATAACTTTTACATTATTATCTTCAAAAATTTTATCACTCTCTTGTTTTTGTTTGTCAAAAGTTAACTCGTATGAAAGTCCTGAGCAACCACCACTTTTAACACCAACTCTAACAAAATCGGTTTTTGGGTTAAACCCTTCATCATTCATAAGCTCCAATACTTTCTTTTTTGCTATGTCTGAAACTTTTATCATATTGATTCTTAATATAGATTAATTCTAAATAAGTGCAAATATAAGTACAAATTATGGTTTTAAAAACCTTTTTGATATGAATAAATACAATAGTGTTATAGTTGTTACTTATAAACTTTTATCTTTGCAAAATGATTGAAGAAAAAAACAAATCGCTTACAAGCATATCAGAATTAGGAGAATTTGGGTTGATAAATCACTTAACAAAGAATTTTAAAATTCAACATAAATCTACCATAAAAGGAGTTGGAGATGATGCAGCTGTATTAAATATAACGAAGAAACAA
>JAMOMG010000019.1 GCA_027068695.1 Flavobacteriaceae bacterium | reverse complement strand
CTGAAAATCAACAACCTCTCAATGAAATTTAAACTTCTTTGTATATTCATTTTAATTTCCGAGCTAACTATTTCTCAAAATAGCTTTTATATTGATAGTTTAGAAATTACAATAAACACCTTACCAAAAGAAGAACAATTACAAACTATTCTAGAAATTCCGCATGACAAATTAATTGGCAATATCTCAAAATCTGAAATCCTAGCAAAAAAAGCCATTAATATTGCCAAAGAGTTAAATGAGATTAGTGCTTTAGCCGATGCTTATATAAAACTATCTCTAGTTTATGCCTATAAAGATAAACGAGAAAAAAAAATAATCTATAATTTAAAAGCCATTCATATTTATGAAAAAATAGGAAATGTAGCAAAAGCTGGGTATTCTTATGGTGAATTAGGGTTTTCTATAAAACATGAGGATTTTAAAGGGGCTTTATATTATATGAGAAAGGGAATCAAACTTTTTGAAGGACTTGAAGACATTAACAAAGCTGATGCAACTTATGATAATTATGGGACTTTGCAAGAAATGTTAAAAAATTATGATAGTGCTATTTATTATCATTCAAAATCTCTTCAATTAAAAAAGCAAAGAAACGACAGTATTGGAATACCTTACGGGTATGTTCATTTAGCAAGTGTTAACATAAATCTAAACAATTTTAATATTGCAAAAAAATATATTGATAGTTCTCAAGTAATTCGATTATTACGCAAAGACACCTATGGGATTACAGATAATTATGCCTATTACGGTGATTTATATTTTGCTAAAAAAGAGTATAAAAAAGCTATAGAAAATTTCAAAAAAGGATATAGTTTATCTATTAAAAACAACTTTATTTCATTACAAAAATATTGTGCTAATTATTTGACAAAATCGTATTTAGCTATCAACGATTATAAAAGTGCATTTAATTACAATACGGTATATCAAATATTAAAAGACAGCACAATTAACGCAAAAACCAATAGTAGAGTTGCCGAACTTCAAATAGAGTTTGAGACTCAGAAAAAAGAAAAAGAAATTGCACAACAAAAAGAGCTAATTTTAAAAAATGAATTAGAAATTAAAAAGAAAAACTTATTCTCACTAATGCTAGTTTCCATTATATTATTATTAGGAGTAGTTTCTTTTGGTTTGTTTAAACGTCAACAGCATAAACGCAAAGAGTTTCAAAATAGATTGGCTTTAAAAGAAGCTCAAACACACAACAGATTACAAGATCAACGCTTACGGATTTCAAGAGATTTACACGATAATATTGGCTCTCAACTCACTTTTATAATCTCATCTATTGATAATTTAAAATTTATCACTAAAAACTCTGACGAAATAATAAAAAATAAACTTTCTGAAATAAACCAATTTGCTAAAAATACTATTTCTCAATTAAGAGATACTATTTGGGCTATGAATAAAAACGAAATATCTTTTGAAGATTTTCAAGGAAGAGTTTTGGCTTTTGTTGAAAAAGCCAAAACAGTAACTCGCGGCATTAAATTTAATATAAATTCTACGGTAAATAGTCGTATCTTTTTTTCTTCAATAAAAGGAATAAATATATTTAGAGTAATTCAAGAAGCTATAAATAATGCTGTTAAATACGCTGATGCTTCAGAAATTACTATAAACATAAAGGAAAATAAGAGTACACTTATTGTTGAAATAAAAGACAATGGTAAAGGTTTTAATATAAATACCATTAAACTAGGAAATGGTTTAGAAAACATGCAACATAGAATTGAAGAAATTAATGGGAAAATAACTATTCATTCTGAAATAAGTAAAGGAACCACAATACAAGTTAAAGTACCTATCATTAAAATTAATGAATAAATGCCTAAATTTCAAAAATATCACCTATTTATTTACCTATTTATTTCGTTATTAGGTTATAGAATTCAGGCTCAAGAAAATTTAAACATCCTAAATATACTCAGACCCAACTTTGAGTACCTAGCTATTTCTAAGCAATTTTCATGTAGTACAACTTCAGAAATTAAGGATATTTATGAAGTTCTTAGAAATGATTCTCTCTTAAAATTCACTTCTAAAAAATTTATAAATTCGGGTTTTTTTAAACCTTATAACTGGATAAGGTGCGATTTTCTTAATAACTCAAATCAGACTGAGTTTATTTTTGAATTTAATCAAACTTATATAGATTCTTTAAAGGTTTTTACAATTAAAGATGGTAAAATACTAAAAGAGTTTCCCCAAAAAGGGATGTACTTTAAACACAATAATAATCCTTCATTTTTATCTAATAAATACGCCTATACCTATTTAGTAACCTTACCTAAAAATGAAATTTCAAGTATTTATATTCAAGCTGTTGTAAATGATGGTTCTCTTAGAGTTACAAATTCTCTTTGGAAAGTTTCAAAATATGAAGAACGAATAAAAGATATTAAAATAAGAACTAGTTATTTATTAGCCTTTTCTGGATTTGCGAGTTTCATCATTATATTTTCAATAATTCTCTTCCTTTTCTCTAAAAAAAAGGTCTATCTCT
The DNA here is from genome assembly GCA_027068695.1 of Flavobacteriaceae bacterium. Next base: position 1,949 of record JAMOMG010000019.1, on the reverse strand, counting down.
ATTATGCAGGTTTTGTTTTTGTTGTTTCTTTTAATCTTATAGCTGTAAGACATTTAATATCCCCTCTTTATATCGAAAAATATTTTTTCTTTGGTAATAATTTTTCTGAAATGTTTGGATTATTACAAATTATTTTTCTCATACAATATGCTAACCATTTTTTATCTCTAAAAAAAGAATACCCTCCTTTCTATATTTTACTAAGATCTTTGGCTTTCTTTACATTTCTACTATATATCTTTTCTCTTTTTATGAGAGGATATGATTGGTTTAGTACCTTTAGTTATTATTTTTCAAAAATAGAAATGATATTTCTCATTCTCTTTTTATACAGTATTGCTATATCTCTTATAATTAGAAAAAATATTATGGCATATTATTTTGTAATTGCCTATTTGCCTTTAGTCTTTTTTGTAATACATTATGTTTTAACAGCTTTTCAATTAACAACATCATACAACCCTCTCCAATGGGAGTTTGTTATATTTTTTGAAATTAGTGTCTTAACCATAGCAATGGCCCATAATTATTATTTATTAGTTAAAGAAAACCTTATTTATCAAAATAAAATTTACAATCAAAGGTTGAAAATTTCACGAGATCTACATGATAATATTGGATCTCAGCTCACTTTTATTATTTCATCAATTGATAACTTAAAGTTTATTACTAAAAACTCTGATAAAGTAGTGAAAAATAAACTCTCTGAAATAAACCAATTTACCAACAATACCATTTCTCAATTAAGAGATACTATTTGGGCTATGAATAAAAATGAAATATCTTTTGAAGATTTTCTAGGAAGAGTTTTAGCTTTTATTGAAAAAGCAAAAACAGCAACCCAAGGTATTAAATTTAATATAAATTCAACTGTAAGTAGTCCTATCTTTTTTTCTTCAATAAAAGGAATAAATATTTTTAGAGTTATTCAAGAAGCTATAAATAATGCCATTAAATATGCCAATGCCTCCGAAATAATTATAAATATTAATGAAACTAATAACAGACTTATTATTGAGGTAAAAGATAATGGCATAGGCTTTAATTTAAATAGTGTTGACCTAGGAAATGGCTTAGAAAACATGCAGCAAAGAATTGAAGAAATTAACGGAAATATAACTATCTATTCTGAAATAAATAAAGGAACTAGCATAATTATATCCTGTCTAAAAAATAAGACAAATGCCGTATAGTTTTACAACAAACTAACTGTTATATTTACAACAATACTAAACTAAAAAATATGAACCTTAAAATAGCCATTGCAGAGGATAACAGCTTTTTAGTGAAAGCAGTTATAGAAAAATTGTCTTTTTTTAATGATTTAAATTATAAATTTAAAGGTGTAAATGGTGCTGAACTTATTGGGAAACTAGAGACTAATCATAATATTGATGTTATTTTAATGGATATTCAAATGCCTGAGATGGATGGTATTACAGCTACTGAAATTATTAAAAATAAATATCCTCATATTAAAATAATTATGCTTACTGTTTTTGATGATGATGAAAATATTTTTAATGCAATTAAAGCCGGGGCAAACGGTTATCTATTAAAAGAAATTAACGCTGAAAACTTACACAAATGTATTTTAGAGGTTGTAAATGGTGGTGCACCAATGACCCCAAGTATTGCTTTAAAAACATTAAATTTATTACGAAATCCTACTTTATTAAAAAATGACAGCCTAATAGAGAAAATAAAACTCACCAACAGGGAAACTGATATTTTAGAACATTTAAGCAAAGGTTTAATTTATAATGAAATTGCTGAAAATTTGATTATTTCACCTTCTACCGTGAGAAAACACATAGAAAATATATACAAAAAATTACAAGTTCATAATAAAATGGAAGCTGTATATAAAGCTAAAAAACATAAGCTTATAGAATAACTCTATTTCTTATGAAATATTAACATTAAAAACAATTGTTACTCAACAACCA
>JAMOMG010000018.1 GCA_027068695.1 Flavobacteriaceae bacterium | reverse complement strand
GCATCGTAAAAGTCGTAAGCGCTATAGCCGTAAATACCATTGTTATAATATTCAGCTACATTTCCTCCTAAATCGTAAATTTCAGCATCATAGACTTTAGTGCTCTTAAATTCGCCTACTTTTTTAAATAAATGAGAAGTTACTTCCATTAACTTATTTTTAAATTCAGTTACTTCGTCAATAGTGATAGCGTAACCAGCCCAATAATTTAGCGTATTTTCATTTTTAGCAATTTCAAATGCTTTTTTATGTAAACTTTTGGCTTCTGTTGAATTGGGCAATCTATACTTATTATTAGTTATTGAACTTAGCCATTTTACATAATTTTCAGCTTCATTTTTACTAACAACAACAGGGTAATTACCTAATCCAGCATCATATTTAAAAGTGGAGTTATACGATTTAAATTGTGCATTAGTAACTTCAAACCTCCCAATTTCAATAGAATCTTTTTTGACTGATACCGTTTCTGGAATTAATTTTCCATTTAATAAAATACCATAATTACCATTAATTGTTGTCGCTACTTTTTCAATTTCTAAAAGTTGTGCTAACGGACTCTCTTTTTTGAAGGTTTCATTTTTTGAAGGAGGTTTATTAAATAAGTAAGTATCAATCCAAGCCAACTCTTCCTTCATTTTTCGCAATTGATGTGTTATTTTACCTAAACCATGTGGTTGGCCAGGGAACCATAAAAAACGTACGGGTGTTTTGCCAACTTGCTGTAAGCCTCTATAATATTCCCACCCTTGATCACGGGGAACAGCTCTATCTTCACTGCCATGGAAAATAATAGTAGGTGTTTTTATTTTTTCTATTTCAAATAGAGGAGATTTAATAATATAATTTTCATTGTAAAATTTACCATTTACATCATCCCATGGAGCTCCTCCAAAATAAGATTGATCAAAACTAACACCAAATCTACAAGTACCATAATCTGAAGTCCAGTTAACATCACCAGCACCTGCTGCCGCAAATTTAAACATATCAGGATAGCGAACGGTAAGCATTGTGGTTAAAATTGCACCATTTGACCAACCCATTGTTCCTAGCTTAGCAGTGTCAATCATTCCTTTTTTATCTAGAATATTTATTGCTTTGGTAATATCTTCTAATTCAGGCTCATAATAATTTCCTTTAATACTTTCAACAAATGAAAGTCCGTGATTAGATGAACCATGATAATTTGGTTTTAACACAAATGCACCACGTTGAGCCAAAATATTAGGATATGTACTCCAACGTTCACTCCACATATCAGTATCAGTTCCTGCAGGGCCACCATGAATAGATAAAATTAAAGGGTAGCGTTTTCCTTTTTCATAATTCTCGGGATAATATAAAATACCATCTACTTCATCATTATTATAACCTTTCCAAAACATTACTTCACTTCTTGTAATTGTTTTTTTAGATAAATTTTTATTTAGTTTTACAACTTCCTTTTCGTTCGTGAATTTTTTTCTATCAATATTGGCTATATAAAAAGTAGGTAATTTTGATGCCGTAGAATATTGGTAAATAACCTTTGAACCATCATCAGAAACAGAAAGTATGGTTGTGTGATTGTTTTTTTCTCCTAAATTAATAGCAGATTTAGACCAATAATTTCCATTTTTTTCATAATAAGCCAATTTGTAATAAGCTTTATTTGCTAATGTTACAATTACGTTATTTCCAACAACTTGATATCCACGTCCAATACCCAAATCCCATTTTAAATTTACCTTTTTGTATGAATTGGTTGCAATTGTGTAATAAAATAATTCTGAAATTCCAGCACCATTCCATTTTGGATTGGAAGCGTGTGTTGATACGAAGTAAAATCCTTTATTATCATTGCTAAACTGAAAAGAACCTGAGGGGAAACCTCTATCTGTAATCACTTGTTTTATTTTCCCAGTTTCAATATTTAAAAGGTAATTAAAAGGATCTTTTTGTGCATCAGAAGCGTAACTACGACTTCGATTCATTCTGTAAACCAGCCATTTACCATTAGGTGAAACAGTAAAACCACTTAAAGGTTTTTTGTTTGTAGTAACACGTTTTACGGTTTTCTCTTTTAAATTATAGGCATAAACTCTACTTGGTTTCCAATGCAATGAGTCTTCAACTACGGTTACATTATCTTTTATATCTTTTAATTTTTTCTCATACAAAGTAGGGCCTTCATTTGATTGAAATAATAGTGTATTTTCATTTTGCCATTGCAAATTTGATATGCCGTTTTTAAACTCTTTTACTTCTTTAGCTTCACCACCATAAATGCTCATCCTCCATAGTTTTTTACCTTCATTACGAGAGGATAAGAAGTAGATGTATTCTCCATTTTTAGAGAAAATAGGATTAAAATCATTCTCTTCAGAGAAGGTAAGTTGTACTGTTTTAAAAGTTCCTTTTTCTTGAATATCTAATAACGTTAAATAAATATCAGATACAAATTTGTCTTTCTTTTTTACTGCCTTCTTTTTTGTCCATACAACCATATTTCCTTTTGGAGATATCGAAACAGACCTCATAGATTCTGTGTTTATAATATCTTCAGCCGTCCAACGTGTTTTATCTTTTCCCTGTGCTGTTATAGTAAAATTGAAAGTTAAAAGGATAAATAAGAAAGCTAAAAAAGTCTTGTTTTTCATAAGTTTAATTTTGTTATTGATATAGATGAACAATTTTTAATGTAAATTAAAGGTATAGTTATTTTACATTTTTCCATCAATATAATCCATTACTTCTTTTTCGATTTTGATTGTTTGTTCATATATTTTTTTAGCTCGAATCAACATATTTTCAGTAAATTTCCTGTCTTTTATATCTTTGGCATTAATCCGAACATTAAAATAAGCACCTACAACAGCCGTTCTTGCACATAAAATTCCAACACCAGCATCAGATAAAGAACTTTGTAATCCTTCTTTTATCATTGCTTGCATTACTTCCATAGAGTTGTAAGCTGTTTCCATTACCTGAAAAGGTATTTCAGTTGCGTACTTCGTAGCTTTTTCTATAGCTTGTTTTCTTATTTCCTTTTCTTCATTTGTGCTTTTTGGCAATCTAAACCCTTCAATAATTTTATTAAAGGCATTGGTGTCTTCATCAACGAGAAACAGTAGTTTATTTTTATAAGTTTGCCCTTTTTCAGCCCAATTTGAATAAAATTCCCATTTATCATCCCAACCAGCTTTATGTGCTGAAAGGTTTGCAACCATAGTGCCTAATGAAACACCTAAAGCTCCAACATAGGCTGCAATAGAGCCACCACCTGGCGCCATAGATTCACCTGCTGTTTCTTCAGCAAAACCGGCAACAGTTAAATCTACTAATTTCTCAGTATCATCTTTTAGTAGGTATTCAATAATTTTTTCATTTGGATTGAAGGGCTTTAAATCGTCTAAGCCTAAAGATTTTACAGCTATTTTAATTTTTTCTTCTTCTGAAATACCTAAAGAACGTTGTTGTTTGCGTAAAAAATAGTCTCCAGCATCTAACATTGCTTTAAGCGGAATTAACCCTATCAATTCAGAACCTGTAACACGCAAACCTCTTTTGGTTGCAGCTTTCACGGTTTCATCAAAAGTAACATGCATAGATGTTATGCTAATGTTTGTTAAATTATAAGATATTTGAGCAATGCCATATTCCTCAATATACCATCCAATACCTTTTACAGCTTTTAGTTTGCCAGGAATACGAACAGGTTCTCCATTTTTGTCCAGTATTTTTTTCCCTGTTGAAGGATTTCCTTCACGTTTAATTCTACCAGCTTCTCGAATGTCGAATGCAATTGCATTGGCTCTGCGTGTTGATGTAGTGTTTAAATTTACATTGTATGCAATTAAGAAATCACGTGCTGAAATGGCTGTACATCCCGACTTAGAAACGTTTGAATTAAATTCAGCAGGGCCAAAATCAGGTTTCCACTCGGGGTTTTCTAACTTTTCTTTTAAGCCTTCATATTCACCCGAACGGCAGTTTGCTAAATTTTCACGTTTTGCTTCTTTAGCTGCTTTTTCATAAAAATATCCAGGAATTCCTAATTCATTCCCTACACGTTCACCAAGCTTATGTGCAAATACAGCTGTTTCTTCTAAACTAATTCCTGAAATGGGTACTAACGGACAAACATCTGTAGCTCCAAAGCGTGGGTGTGCACCACTATGTTTACTCATGTCAATCAATTCAGCAGCCTTTTTAATTAATTTAAAAGCAGCTTCAATTACATTTTCTGGCTCACCAACAAATGTAATAACGGTTCTATTGGTCGCTTTTCCCGGATCTACATCCAATAATTTAACACCTTCAACCGTTTCAACTACATTTGCAATGGTATTAATTTTCACAGTATCACGTCCTTCACTAATGTTAGGAACACATTCAATTAATTGCTTGTTCATTAGAATTTATATTTTAAGTCTCAAATTTAGAAAGTTAATTTGGTTTTTGTTGATACTATTTCAAAATAAATAAAAGATATGTTAACTGATTGTTTAATTAAATTATATTTTTGTGA
>JAMOMG010000017.1 GCA_027068695.1 Flavobacteriaceae bacterium | reverse complement strand
CAATATCATTTAAAGTAGGAAGTCCTATTGTTAAAGTGCAATATTTTTCTAATTCTATTTTTTGAAGTATTTCTTTATTACCAATTAAATTAGCTACACTTATATTTTCATCTTTAGCCATTTTGTTAACTATAACATAACTTTCAGGGTGTACAGCTGAATCATCTAGTGGATTTTTAGCATTTTTAATTCGTAAAAAGCCGGCACTTTGCTCAAAAGCTTTTTTTCCTAAACGAGGTACTTTTTTAATTTCAGCTCTTGAAGTAAATACCCCTACTCGTTCCCTATAATTAACAATATTTTCAGCTAATTTAAACCCTATTCCTGAAACATAACTCAACAAGGAAACACTGGCAGTATTAATATTTACACCCACTAAATTTACACAACTTTGAACAGTTGTATCTAATGATTGTTTTAATTTATTTTGATCTACATCGTGTTGATATTGGCCAACACCAATAGATTTTGCATCAATTTTAACCAATTCTGCTAATGGATCTGCAAGCCTTCTTCCTATAGAAATTGCTCCCCTCACCGTAACATCAAAATTTGGAAATTCATCTCGTGCAATTTTCGAAGCCGAATAAATGGATGCTCCAGCTTCACTCACAACAAAAATCTGGATGTCTTTTTTAAATCTAATTTTCCGAATTAATTGCTCTGTTTCTCGAGAAGCTGTCCCATTTCCAATAGCTATGGCTTCAATTTTATAAGCATCCACTAATGAATTTAATTTTTTGATAGCTCCAATAGTATCATTTTTAGGAGCATGTGGATAAATGGTTTCATTATACGCTAATCCTCCTTGTGCATTTAAGCAAACTATTTTACAGCCTGATCTAAAACCTGGATCAATGGCTAAAATATTTTTTTCTCCTAAAGGAGCTCCTAACAACAATTGTTTTAAATTTTTTGCAAAAACATCAATAGCTTTATTATCAGCTTTTTCTTTGGCTATATTTAAAATTTCATTTGAAAGTGCAGGGAACAACAACCGTTTATAAGCATCTTGAATTGCTAATTTAATTTGTTTGGAGCAATCATTAGTTGTTCGAATAATTCTTTGTTCAATATTGTCTATAGCTTTTTCATTGTCTATTTCTATTTTAACACGAATAAAGCCTTCTTTTTCTGCTCTCAAAATTGCCAATAATCTATGAGACGGACAACGGTTTAAAGGTTCATACCAATTAAAATAATCTCGATATTTTTGTGCTTTTTCACTTGTGTTGAGCGGAGTTGAAACATCACCTTTAGTCGTCTTTATAACCTTTGTAGAAATATTTGCAAATTTTTCTAATTGATAACGAATATTATTTCTAATATCTGTGCGTTCGTTAATCCATTCAGCAATTATAAAACGAGCCCCTTCCAAAGCAGCTTGATAATTTTCAACTTCGTTATTTATGTATTTTTTTGCAATAGATTGAATGTCTGTTGCTCGTTGACTCATAATAATTTTAGCCAACGGCTCTAAGCCGTTTTTACGGGCTGTTTCAGCTTTTGTTTTGCGCTTTTTCTTAAAAGGAAGATAGATATCTTCTAACATTGTTAAACTGGTTGTAGTCTCAATTTTCTGTTTCAATTCAACAGTTAAAACATCTTGTTCTTCTAACGCTTTTAAAATAGTGACTTTTCGTTTTTGTAAGTCTTCAAAC
>JAMOMG010000016.1 GCA_027068695.1 Flavobacteriaceae bacterium | reverse complement strand
TAACTTACTTGCTCACCATTAGCAACAGAATCGTTTTCTGGCTCAATAAACGCTAATTTACCATCAGGTGTATCTGTCATTAAAATCATTCCCTGACTTTCAATTCCTCTTAATTTTCGAGGAGCTAGATTTACTACAACAGTTACTTTTTGTCCAATAATATCCTCAGGTTTAAAACTTTCTGAAATTCCAGAAACTATGGTTCGTGTATCAATACCAACATCAACTTTTAATTGTAATAACTTTTTAGTTTTTGGTACTTTTACAGCCTCCAAAATTGTTCCAACTCTTATGTCTAATTTTAAAAAGTCATCAAATTCAATAGTATCCTTTTGAGGTTCTACAACTTGGTTTTCTGCCTCATTTGCTAATTTAGTCGCTTCTAATTTATCTAATTGTGCTTGCACTTCGCTATCTTCAATTTTAGCAAATAACAACTCTGCTTTTCCTATTTGATGGTTTGGTGCTATTAATTCTTTAGAAGTTTTAATTGAATCCCATGACATCACAACAACATTCGATGTGACATTTAAAATTCCTTGTAGTTTTGTTGATGTAAATGGTAAAAATGGCCTACAAACAACAGACAAACTAGTAGCAATTTGCAACGCAACATACATGATAGTTTTGACACGTTCTGGATTTTCTTTTATTTGTTTCCAAGGTTCTTCATCGGCTAAATATTTGTTACCCAATCGCGCTAAATTTAATAATTCTTGTGAGGCCTCTCTAAATCTGTAGCGTTCAATTGAATTTCCAATAATAGTTGGATATTCATTCATTTTAGCTAATGTATTTATATCTACTTCAGTAAAATTAATTGGCTTGGGTACAACACCGTTGTAATACTTATTGGTTAAAACGACAACTCTGTTGATAAAATTCCCAAAAATTGCAACTAATTCATTGTTATTTCTAGCCTGAAAATCTTTCCAAGTAAAATCGTTATCTTTAGTTTCAGGTGCATTTGCCGTTAAAGCATAACGTAATACATCTTGTTTATCGGGAAAATCTTCTAAATATTCGTGTAACCAAACTGCCCAATTTTTTGAGGTTGAAATTTTATTTCCTTCTAAGTTTAAAAATTCATTTGCAGGTACATTCTCAGGTAAAATAAAACTTCCTTCAGCTTTTAGCATTGCAGGAAAAATAATACAATGGAATACAATGTTATCTTTTCCTATAAAATGAATTAATTTGGTGTTTTTATCTTTCCAATACAATTCCCAGTCTTTTCCTTCACGTGCTGCCCATTCTTTGGTTGAAGAAATATACCCAATAGGTGCATCAAACCAAACATACAATACTTTGCCTTCTGCTCCTTCAACTGGGACCGGAATTCCCCAATCTAAATCACGTGTTACAGCTCTTGGCTTTAAACCATCATCTAACCATGATTTTACTTGTCCCAACACATTGGTTTTCCAATCGTTTTTATGCCCTTCAACAATCCATTCTCGTAACCATTTTTCGTATTCATTTAAGGGTAAATACCAGTGTTTGGTAACCTTTGTAGTTGGTGTATTTCCTGTGATAGCCGATTTTGGATTAATTAAATCGGTGGCATTATGACTGGTTCCACAACTTTCACACTGATCACCATAACTTTCTTCATTTCCACATTTAGGGCACGTTCCTATTACAAATCTATCGGCTAAAAACTGATTTGCTTCTTCATCAAATAACTGCTCTGAAGATTCTTCAATAAATTTACCTTCATTGTATAATTTCTTAAAAAAATCGGAAGCTGTTTTATGATGGACTTTGGCCGTTGTACGAGAGTAATTATCGAAAGAAATACCAAAATCTTGAAATGATTTTTTAATAATAGTATGATATTTATCTACAACATCCTGCGGCGTGATTCCTTCTTTTTTTGCTTTTATGGTAATTGGAACACCATGTTCATCTGATCCGCAAATATAAGCTACATCATTACCTTTAGCTCGTAAATAACGTGCATATATATCCGCAGGAACATAAACACCTGCTAAATGTCCAATGTGAACAGGACCATTTGTGTAAGGTAAAGCTGCTGTAATTGTATATCTTTTTATATCACTCATCCATTTTTATTTTAGAAAGTACAAAAATAGGAATTAATGTTGATTTTGAATTTGTTTACCTGTTGAATTACATCTAAAATCTTTCATTAACTAACATTTGGTCTTTTATATAAAAAAAGTACTTTTACTAAAAAGAATTTATATGTCAATAAATTTAAGATTAAATATTCTAAGTTTTCTATTATTTAGTTTCTTATTCAACTTTAATACAAGTGCACAAAACACTATTTACAATGCTAAACTTACAAAGCCTACTTATTTAAAATCGGGAGACACTATTGCTATTGTAGCACCTGCAGGTATTTTAAAAAACAAAGAACCCATAGAAAAAGCCATTAAGCTTGTTGAAAGCTGGGGATTACACGTAATTTTAGGAAAGCATCTCTTTGGAAGTAATTTTCATTTTTCAGGAACAGATACCGAACGTACAGAAGATTTTCAAAGTGCTTTAGACAATAAAACCGTAAAAGCTATTTGGTGTGGAAGAGGTGGCTATGGAACTGTTCGAATAATTGATAGACTTGATTTTACTAAATTTAAAACAAATCCAAAATGGATTATTGGTTATTCTGATATAACTGTTTTACACAGCCATTTACATACTTTAGGTTATGAGACTTTACACGCTATGATGCCTGTAAATATGAAAGTTAAAAAAGAAGATAGACTTAAAACAGTAAAAACATTTAAAAAGGCTTTATTTGGAAAAAAATTAAATTATAAAATTGCTTCTTCACCCTATAATAAACTGGGAACAGCTAAAGGACAATTAGTTGGAGGTAATTTATCTATTTTACAAAGTTTACTTGGGTCTGTATCATCGATTAATACTAAAGGAAAAATACTTTTCATTGAAGATGTTGGTGAATATTTGTATAGTATTGATAGAATGATTTATGCTTTAAAACGTAGTGGTTATTTTAAAAACTGTAACGGAATAATTGTAGGAGGAATGACAAATATTAAAGATAATTCTACTCCTTTTGGGCAAACTGTTGAAGAGATTGTTTTAGAGGCTACTAAAGAATTTGATTTTCCAATATTATTTGATTTTCCTGCTGGACATGATAAAGATAATCGTGCTATTTTCTTAGGAAGAGAGATAGAAATGAAGATAGGGAAAAAACATGCTATTGTAAAATTTATTAAATAACGTGAGTTCGACTTAAAAAATATAGATAATAAATAAAATTATATTGATTATCAGCTCTTTGTCAGGTTGAGCGCAGTCGAAACCTAGTTAAAAACCTTTCGAATGCGCTCAAGGTGACATCAGCGTTTTGATTTTCTATTTAAGATGTTGATTATAAACAATTAAAGTAAATTATTATATCGAACTCACGTTAAATAACTTTTTATAATTGAAATGGCTACACACAATGAATTAGGTAAAAAAGGTGAAGAATTAGCTTCTGAATTTCTACAAAAAAATAACTATATAATTTTAGAACGTAATTGGCGGTTTAAAAAAGCTGAAGTAGATATTATTGCTCAAAAAGATACTATTTTAGCTATTGTAGAAGTAAAAACCCGATCTTCAGATTATTTTGGTAATCCACAAGATTTTGTAAATCAAAAAAAAATTAAGTTACTCGTTGAAGCAATTAATGAATATGTTATTTCAAAGGATTTAGATGTTGAAGTTCGGTTTGATATTATATCTATTTTAAAAAATAAAAATAATTTTGACATTAAGCATTTAAGAGATGCCTTTCTACATTTTTAACACATTGAACTCACTATCTTATTTGGCTAAAATAATTGACTTACTATACGATTTCCCTTCTGCAAATATCCTATAAATATAATGTCCTGGAGTGTATCTTCTAGCTTGTGGATTTAAATTAACACGATGCGTACCCTGCAGGTATCTCTCTTTGTGAATTACCCCAATGTTTTGGCCTAAAATATTCACAAGCTGAACTTCTACCTCCATAGCTCTCGATAAAACAAACTCTACATAAACAGTTTCATTACCATAAACAGGGTAATGTTTAAAGCTTCCATCAGAAATATCAATATCATCATCTACTACAGAAGAACATCTCAATCCTAAATCAGCTCTATTAAAATTATTCAATAAAACATTATCTACAATTGAACTATCTATACATAACCACTTTTCTAAAATAGTTGCATAAACATCTCTAAAATCTGTAGTGAAATCCATATTCCCATTGCTATTTAAATTACTTAAATCTGGGTGGTTTCCTACAAAACCATTACCATTAAGTCCTTCTCCAAACAATAACATTGTAGATGCTGCACCGTGGTCTGTACCATTTGAAGCATTTTCTTTTGATCTACGCCCAAATTCAGAAATAGTCATTGTTAAAACATCACTATCTCTACTTTGAGCTGCTAAATCTGCATAAAAATTAGAAATTGCTCTCGTAAAATTTCCCATCAATTTTTTATGTCTATTAGGTTGATCAGCATGTGTATCAAAACCATCTAGCGTAACCATAAATATTTTGGTCCCCAAATTACCTTTTATCAATCGTGCTATTAAAGCAAATTGTTTCGCTATATTATTTTTTTCATAGGAAACATCATTCGTTGCAACTACATACGCTTCGTTAATTACGCTAGCATAATTAAACGTTGAATTATTAACACTTCTCATAAAACCTAACTGGCTTCCATAATCACAAGAAGGTAGGTTTTGCATATCAAATGCTGTTCCTTTTTCGGCAATTTGAGCTAACTGGTCTATATTTGCAACTGAGAAAGCATAACCCGCCTCTTCTCCAACAAACATTAAATTACTTAAACTTCCTATTTGTATAGCGGGAGGGCTTGCCGGTGGATTTAATAAATAATCTGGATACATGTCTTCGTGATAACGTCCAAAAACTCCAGTTTGTAAATTGTCTCCTTTATTCCCTGCTGAAGACCAAATGTCAGCAGAACTAAAATGAGATAAACTTTGATTAGAATACCCAACACCATGTACAACTTTCATTTTCCCATCTTCCCAGAAATTTTGTAACGAATCCATATAATTAGGCATTTTAAAATCGTTGGAAAGAGCAAAAGAATCGTTTTGTTTAATTCTTAAAGTTGGCCGTAAATTTGCATAAGTGTCATAATCATAATATGGTATTACTGTATTTAAGCCATCATTCCCGCCTTTTAATCTTGCTATAATTAAAATTTTGTCATTTTCAGAAGTAGATAATGCTTTACTTAAAGGTGTAATTGTTGATGCTGATACGGGTATTTTTCCTAACATTATAGACCCTGTACCAACTAAACCAAGAGCTTGTAAAAATGAACGACGATTCCAAATTGCATGTTCTTTATCGTGATTCTTATCAAATTTAGTATGTGAATTATTACTTCTCATAGCTTCTATTTTAGTTGAAATTCAGGCAATCTAACAATATAAAGTAGTAATACAATTACCTGATAAGGCACTGTATCCCATTGTAAGTTCCAAGTGCCATTATCAAAATAATTTTGAGGAACTTGATCTTTAAAAACAGCAGTTGCAATACCATAATCTGTTGGTGTTTGTAAACCATTTGAGAGTAGGTGGTCTACAATAATTTTGGTAATAACAAAAGGATCATTGGACTCTCCTGCCAAATTAACCGCAAAATCTCTTAAACTATCATTGTCATTCTCCCAAATCCACCACAAATAATATTCAAAGGCGTTCCATCTTCCAACCAAAGTACTGGAATTTATCCAATCATGATTTCCTTGCCAACCCGCTACATCAATAGGTTCAAATAATGTCTGCCCTATTTCACTTGTTAGCCAAATAACATTTAAAAGTAATTCTGTATTGGTAGCAAAACCTGTTTCTCTAAAATAAATATTAAATACGTCAAAAGGACTTTTAATTACAATACCAATGGCATTATCATCAAAAAAATGTTCACTTTTAAATAATTGTTTATAAACAGGTACTAATTCAAAATCATTTGCAACCAAGGTAGCTGCTAGTTTAGATACAATTATTGAATCTACTTCTGGAGATACAAAATATTTATATAATTTTTCACAAATAAATGTTGCTACTTCATTACCTCTTTCTTCGAAAAGAATATTTATAACATCATTATATCCCCAATCTCCTGTTTTCCCAAAAATAGTTTTTGAAGAATTATCAAAATCATTTATATCAAAGCCAATAGGGGCACAATATTCATTAATAGCTGTATATCCTGTTAAGGCTTTAGCTGTCTCTACAATATCATTTTGAGTATACCCGTTGTTAACACCCAAAGTAAATAACTCATACAATTCACGTGCATAATTCTCATTTGGTTCTGTTGCTGAATTTTGATAGCCATTTAAAAATATTAACATTGCTGGTGATAGACCAATTGCTTTTACAAATTCTTTAAAGTTCCCAAAAGTATATTGTTGAAGGATACTGTAATAATTATACATCCAAGAGGGGCACCAGTAGTCTTCCAATCGAGTAACAAAGTGATTACTCCAAAACAGTGTAAACCTTCCTCTAATAGGGTTTTCTAACATCTCTTTTTCCCATATCAAATACAACTCTTTGTGTTGTTCTGGTATTTGCTCATCAATATTTGTGTAATCACTTTCAACCATTTCAAACCATGAAGGAGGCGTTGCCATGGGTAAATTTAAAGCTTCATTTATAATACTATCAACAAAGTTTGATGGGGTTAATACCAATGCTTGTTCAATTTCATTTGTACTTGCTCCAAATCCTGCACGTCTATAAAAATGCTGTACACTTCTTTTATTCCACAGGTTTGAAGGGGTTGGTACAAATTCATTTATACTACCTGAATTACAAGACATATTAATGCGTTATTTTATGGGTATGTTGGGGACTAATCTCTTTTTTAACCTTATTAAATAAGATTTCTTGTTCTCAAATATATAAAAAATAAGTAACTTTTTTTAGAATAAACAATGTTATTCACCTTTTCACTAATAAAATATCAGTAATTTGACTTAAAAAGTTACGATTATTTACAATGGTAAAATATATTTGTTATTTTTCAAAAAAAGCTTTGACATCTTCAAAATATTCTGGTTTAGCAATAATTTTTTTATCCTTATCTAAAATAAAATACGTTGGCGTTGATGTAATTTGATATTCTCGTGCAATTGGGTTTTGCCATTTTTTTAAACCTAAAATATTAGTCCATGCTGTAAACATAGAATTGTATTTATTAAAATCTGTATCATCATTTTCCATTGCAAAAGCAACTACATGAACAGTTGTTTTATTCTTTGTATAATCATATAACTTAGGTATTTCATTTAAGCAATGTGAACACCCCGTACTCCAAAATACAAGTATATACTTTTCTGCTTTATTTAATTCAGAAAGCGTTATTTTTTTTCCGTTTTTTTCAAAAGAAAAATCTGGAGCAATTTTACCAATAGCTAATTTTACTTTTTCTTGAATTTGATTTATTGCAGTTTCATCTTTAAGTTCTACAGGCAATTTATTGTAGAAATTATTTATTAAGTAGTCAATTAAAACTGTATTTTCAAGTTGTGAGAAGTTATACATTAACGTAATTAAGAACTCTTTTTTTAACAATAAATTATCTCCTACTTTTTTAAATACCTCATTTATGGCATTCTTATATAATTTATTTTGTACTTCCATATCGTCTGAGCCATTTAAATAAAAAACATAATCTGTTACCTTTTCACTTAAAAAAACTGAATTTAAAAGCACTTTATCTTTAAAATCTACATAATCAAAGTAATGCTGTTTTTCACTATTTAAATATTCTTGTGGTGTTTGAATTATATGTGGAACATAGTATTTGAAACTTGATTTTATAAAATGATTTGAAAGCTTTCCTTTTGTTAATATTTCATAATATTTTTGTTTTTCATTATAAATTTTATACGTCTTAGCATATGAGTTTTTTAGATTCTCCCTTTGAACTTCATCCTTCGTATTAAAAAATGATAATTGAATTGAATCCAACTTATGTTTATTTTTTGTTGATTCTATTTGATAGTTCTGATATATTTTATTTTCTTCTGAGGTTAAAAAGGTTAATGTATTTAATGGGTTTTTGGGGTTGAATTTTAATTCAACACTTTTATTATTATAAATAAAATCAATAAAACCATTATTTTGCTGACTGTATAATAAACGATACATTCCTTTAGGTGCATTTTGAGGAAATTCAATTGAAAATTTACCATTAGAAATTGTTTCATTTTTAATGTATAATTGTTTTGCTCCTTTTAATTGGTATAATACTACCCAACTATAATTTTGTGCTGGATCTAAAGTTCCTTTGACATAAGTTTGACTCTGAATAGTATAAGAAAATAATACAACTGCAAATAATAGTTTTTTTAACATCATGTTTTTTATAATTTTTTCAATAATCACACCAAAAGTAACTATTTTTAATTTTTAAACTACAACTTATGAATTTTACCAATAAAATTATTTGGATTACAGGTGCTTCGTCAGGTATTGGGAAATCTTTAGCTCTGGAACTCTCTAAGCAAAATGTTCAACTTATTTTATCTTCAAGAAATGAAGTTGAACTTAACAATGTGAGAAATGCTTGTAAAAATCCATTAAGCGTAAAAATCTTACCTCTCGATTTAGAAAACTATAAAAGTTTAGCATCAAAGGTAAATGATGCTTTATTATTATTTGGTGATATTGATATTTTATTTAACAATGGAGGAATTGGCCAGCGCTCTTTGGTAAAAGATACTCTAATTGAAGTTGATAAACGTATTATGGATATTAATTATTTTGGAACCATTGCCCTAACAAAAGCGCTACTACCTCATTTTATTAAAAAAAATAATGGGTATTTTGTAACAATAACAAGTGTTGTCGGTAAAATTGGTACACCTCTGCGTTCTTCTTATGCCGCCTCAAAACACGCATTGCATGGCTTTTTTGATAGTTTACGCGCAGAGGTATTTAAAAATAATATTAAAATAATGTTGGTTTGTCCTGGTTTTATACAAACAAATGTTTCTGTGAATGCTCTAACCGGTAACGGTTCACCACAAAATAAAATGAATAGCTTAACAAAAAATGGATTGACAAGTGAATACTTTGCTAAATTATTACTAAAAGCAGTTAAAAAAGAAAAACAAGAGGTAATTATTGGAGGTTTTAAAGAAAAATTAGGGGTTTATATAAAACGTTTTTATCCTACATTACTTTCATTAATGATTCGAAAAATGAAAGTAACTTAAACTCTTTTATCTCTATAAAATTCAAGCCTCTTTTAAATATCTGCTTGTAATATTAATTAGTATTTTGTGAAATTTAAGCTTTTTTTTATACTTTAGTCTTATCGGGAAAGTATTTTGGTCACTACTTTTAGTCGCTATTTAAATTTAAATCTATGAAAAATAAAAAAGTTATAACTCTCCCGCTATTATTTTTTATATTTTCTTTCCTGTCTTTTGGTCAAGTTAATATTCAGCTTCCTGAATTACCTGCTGTTAAAACTGTTCCAAACTCTTGGAGGGGCTATAACCATGGTGCTAATTCAAACCTTACACTATTCAATAATCAAATGTTTATTGATTCATTTCCAAAAATACATCCAGGTATTATTCGTTGGCCTGGAGGTAATAATAGTCAAAATTACAATTGGGAGAATGATTTAAATACCCCGGGTAAATTTAACCTTAAAAATGTAATTCCATATTTAAACCTGTTTAATGTAGATTTACAAATTGTTAGCAATTTTGGAACTCGTTCTGCGCAGGAAGCAGCTGAATTTGTAAATTTTTGCAATAACACAAATTCTTATTATTCAAATTTAAGAGCAAGTTTACTTGGTAATTCTTCACCTATTAATGTGAAATATTGGGAAATAGGAAATGAGTCAAATACTCGTTGGGCCTTTGCATGGTCATGGTTAGGTTATCAAGATTTTATAAGGTTTAGAACTGGAGATACTTTAAAATATTTAACACATGAAGAAATAGATAGATTATATTATTATGGTGGCAGTTTTTTTAGAGAAGGTTGGGTCGAAATAATAGGAGGTCTTGATATACAAACCGCTATTTTGGGTGATACAAAAAATTATGATACTGCTATAACTACTGATATCATTAAAGTTAAATACCCTAAACTAGATGTTACTAACCAAAATGCTGTAAGAGTATATAGAACTCCTAATTTTGATCAAAATTGGGTTCACTCTTTAGGAACATCAAATGAAGACGTTCAAATACTTTATGATAGTTTAACAAATCCAAGTAATCTTCTTTCAGCAAACGAATATTCTTGGGATGAAACTAAAGTTACATTGACTCCAAACGGTGGAATTCAAACAAATGATGTAATACTAATTGAGTATAACAGCATTGGCCATGATGGTGCTTTTGCACATAGAAATGCAATGAAATTAGCCGATCCAACCATTGAAATAGGATATGTTGTTGCTTTACAGCCAGAACTGTATAATAACACTACATTTCAGCAAGATTTTGCCACAAGTCCACCAGACTTTATGGTGCTTCATTCTTATCCTGGGAAAATAACACAACCATTTGCTGAAAATGGTGATTTTTCAGAAGTAGCTTACACAGCTGAAAATGAAATTAGCCGATTGATTGACTATCAAAATTTATGGAATCAGCGTAAAACTTCTTGGGGAATTTCAAATAAAATTGGGGTAGCAGTAACAGAATGGAACATTAATTTATTTGATAATGCTCCTTTAAATCATCCACACAGGGGAATATCTAGCGGTGTATATGTGGCTTCTTTTTTTGCTAATCTCTTTGAAAAATCATTAGACGACACTATTGATTTGCGAGTGAACAATCATTTTGCTCTTATTGCCTTGGGAACAAATTTTATTCATCTTTTTCATAGCAACACTTCATTAGAATTTTCGGTTCAAGGGAAAGCAACAGCAATGGTTATGGAATCTATTGGAGAACAAATGTTTCCAATAACAATTTCGAACATGCCTCAAATTAATATCGCTACTGAAATTGGAAAGGAAGATACTATTACCGTTGATGCTATAGAAAAATGGGGAGGTATTAGTGCTGACAATAATTACGTAACTCTTTTATTAATAAATAGAGATGATGTGCTAAGCCACACTGTTAATGTACAAATACCTACTTCTTATCAAGCTGATAGTATTTTTATTAAAAAACTATATGGTGAAATGAATAATGAAATCGTTTCAAGTACTATACAAAAAATTAAATTAACCACTGACAATCACAATATTAACCTTCCTGCTTTTTCAGTAACATCAGTTAAAATTCATATTCAAGGTTCTTTACTTGATTCTGACAATGATGGAATAATAAATAGTAATGATTTATGTCCTGATACAGCTGATGGAATTACAGTTGATATAAATGGTTGTACAACATTTCCTTCTGATAACTTTAATATTGAGGTTATTAGTGAAACATGTCCAAATAAAAATAATGGGGAGATTTTTATTTCGGCAAATGAAATGCAAAACTATTTAGTTTCAATTAATGGTATTGAATATAATTTTACAGACAATTTGTTGGTTAATAATTTATCTCCTGCGTTTTATGAATTTTGCATTACCCTATCCAATGATATTTTTGAACAATGCTACACTGTAGAAATTAAAGAAGGGACTACTATTTCAGGAAAATCAAATATCATTTCAAATAAAGTTAATATTGAAATAGATAAAGGAACTGCTCCTTATACTATTTTGTTAAATACAAAAGAACTCTTTAGAACAAATTCTTCTACTTTTTCTATTGACATTAGACATGGTGATTTAATTCAAGTAAAAACGAGCATCCCTTGTGAAGGCGTTTACTCAAAAACTATTAACTTATTAAAGCAGGTTATAATATATCCTAATCCTTCAAATAATATTGTTGAAATATACTTACCTATAACGCAAACAGAAGTAACTATTGAGTTATACACGTCAAATCTTGAACTAATCTCAACAAAAAAGCTCACATTAGTTAACAACAGAATTAAACTAAACCTAGAGAGCATGCCTTCTGGTTTATATTTTATAAAAATTAACTTGAATAAACCTAAGATTTTTAAAATTTTAAAAATCTAATCAGAACTTAAATAAGTTCATTTTCTTTAAAATACAACACAATTGCTTCTTTAATTAATACTGTTTGCTCTCCTGGTTTTAGCGCAGGTAATTCTTCTAAAACCTTGTAATGAGGCCAACCATCATTATCAAAAAAATCAAATTCATAATACCCAAAAGGTTCTAACAATCTGCAAATTGCAATATGCATCAAATTTACTTTGTCATCTTTTTTATATTCAGTAACTCCTTTACCTAATTCTTGCACACCTATTAAATAAATAATAGCATCAAGATTAAGTTGTTCTCCCTCTCCAAACTTTACAGTTAAAATATTGAGCAACTTATCCCAATCTTCTTTTAATTTTTGATCTCTTGACATTTGAAATTTTTAGTTCGTGTACAAATATACAAATCCATTCATGTATATTTACAAAAACTCATTAAATGAATACTTTTGATATAATAATTGCTTCTCTTCTAGTTTTCGGCTTTATTAGAGGTGTTTTAAGAGGTTTATTTGTTGAAGTAGCCTCTTTAATTGCTTTGATTTTAGGAGTTTATGGAGCTATTCATTTTTCATACTTTGTTGCTAATTTTATGGTTAACTATGTTTCTTGGGATGAAAAATATATTACTATTATTTCATTTGCCATTACCTTTGCCATTATTGTTTTGGTTATTGGTTTATTAGGGAAATTATTTACCAAAATAGCCGATTTTGCTTCTCTTGGTTTATTAAACAAGTTATTTGGAGGTGTTTTTGGAGCTCTTAAAATTGGATTTGTATTAAGTATTATTTTACTTATTTTCAATAAACTAAATAATACTATTCCTTTTATTTCTGAAGAACAGACCAATAATTCAATTTTATATGAGCCTGTTAAAAATTTAGCTCCAACTCTTTTCCCAAGTTTTTTAGAAATTGTTGAAAAAGAGTCAGAAAAAATTACGAATGATTGATTTATAAAACAATTGTTTTATATTCGGAACTTAAAAATCTTATATTAAACAGCTTATGTCTTTTAAAAATTATTTTATTCCTCTCAGCATTGTTTTCACTTTATTTTTTACAAGTTGTTCAAAAAAAGACCCTAACTCTTTCAGTATATCGGGAAAAATACGTGATTTAAATACTAATTATGCATTATTGTCAAAAATTGAAAACATTCAAAAGAAAACTACAGTATTTATTGATACCTTAAAAATTAATAAGCGAGGACGGTTCAATTCTGTTTATTTATTAGAACCTGGTATTTATAATTTAACTTTCGATAAAAAAACAATTCAACTTGCTATTGACAGAGGTCAAAATATTGAAATTAGTGGAAATACTATTGATAACATTAGTGTAAAAGGATCTACTGATACACAACTATTAAACGATTACGAAGCTTTTCGAATAGCATCATTAAATCGTTTAGTGATATCTGTTCGAAATCACATAAAAGAATTAAAAAAAGCAGGTGAAAATGAAAGTAAAATAGCTGAATTAAGAGAGCTTGAGGTAGAAAATTACAAAAAACATTTAAATGAGTTAGTAACTTTTGTAAAAGACAAAATGGGAACATCTATCGCAGTTTATGCCACTTCATCTCGATGGAATGGTGAAAATTTACCATTTTTACAATCATTGGTCTCAAATTTTGAAAAAGCGCATCCCGATTTAGAAATTACTCAAAAACTTAAAAACAAACTTAATTTACTTCAAAAAACAAGTGTTGGAGGTGTTATTGGGAATATTGAAATGCAAAATAAAGATGGTAAAATAATTTCTTTAAATACTATTAAAGGAAAGTATACCTTGGTTGACTTTTGGGCAAGTTGGTGTCCGCCTTGTAGAACTGAAAGTGCTTTGTTAAATGATTTATACCAGCTATACAAATCAAAAGGATTTGAAATTTATGGTATTTCTTTAGATTCTAGACGTAAAAATTGGATAAATGCTATTGAGAAAGATAAGCGAACATGGACAGAGGTTTCTACAGTTGAAGGTTTTAACACTCCCGTATCAACTGAATATGGAATTACGGCATTACCAACAAACTTTTTAATTGACTCAGCAGGTAAAATTATTGCTGTAAATATTCATGGAAAACATTTAAAAGAAAAAATTGAATCATTATTTGATGAATAATTATGTACTAAAAGAACTTGTTAAATTTCTTTTAAATCATCTGCATAAATCCAGCCAATTTTACCATCGGCAATTTTAATTTTTTTCCAATTATCAAGTTCATCTAAAATTACCACTTTAGTACCTTCATGAAGTTCAAATACTTCATCGCTGTTCATTGACGGTGCATTTTTAATTTCAACTTTAGGGACAAAAATTATAGCCGTTCTGTTATTTTTTACAGTTTTATAGTTATTAAATGCAAAAAACACACTCATAATTAATATAAATACTGTGAATATAGTTGTGTTAAAATAAACCAATTTCTTTTTGGAAGAAGTAGAAAAGTAATACAACAAAAACAGTAAAGCCATTAAAAATGAGGCTACTACTGCGATAATTGCCCAAGTATCAAATGATAGTTTTTGGATAATGTTTGCTGAAAATCGTTGTAAAAATGTTTTTGGTAAATCTTCAATAACATCAATTGTCATACGTTTTGCAAAAGCCAAATTAAATAAAGCATCTTCATTTGATGGATTTATTTTTAATGCTTTTTCGTAATAATAAATAGATGGTGCCACTTTATTTAATTTGTAGTAAGAATTCCCTAAATTAAAAAATAACACATCAGATTCTAACCCTTGTTTCTCAATACTTGAATACAATTCAATGGCTTTCGAATATTCACCATTCTTATACAAATTATTGGCTTTCGAAAATAATTCATTTGCATTTTGAGCTTCTAAAACCAAACTGAAAAATATCAAAAAAATAAAAATAATTTTTTTCATTTTATAATTGTTTATCTATGTTGGTTATTACTTTTTTTGCTTTTTCAAAATCCTGCTTCATTAACACATTTGTTGTTGGTGTATATCGGGCAAAATCACAATTATTCAAAACGTCCATAAATTCATTTATTGATGACTCATCAACTTTTTTATTTTGTAATAATTCTATAATTTTTTCTTTTGAAATTTCTGATGTTTCTAAATAAAGTTTTGCTTTTAAAAAATTATGTAGCGCTTTTTCCAAGGCAATATAAAATGCTTCTTGGTTTCCCAATTGTTTTTTCGCTTCAGATAAATATTTACGTGCTAACCTATCTGCTTTTCTAATTTTATTCCCAAATACATCCCCTGCACGTTGCGCTCTTTTCTTGCCTATTATTACACCAATAGGAATTGCTAAAAACGGTAGCAGTAGCAACAAGTAAAACTTGGTTGAATTTAAAAACTTTTCTTTATTTTTTGATTTAAACTTTGTTTTTAAGGCTATAAATCTAAAATTATTATCATTAGCAACTACTTGTTGTTTGTTAATACTATTTAAATTACTGTTGTTTGAAAGTAATTCTTTTCCTTCCGTAACATTAACAATGATAGCTTCAGATTTTATGGTATGGTATTTTTTAGTTTTTGGATTAAAGTATGAAAATGTAACTGCTGGTATTTTGTATTTCCCTTTAAATTGAGGAACTACGGTATACGAATCTTGAATACTTCCTCTCAACCCATTTAACGATGTTAAAACCTGTTCTTTATGCTCAGGAGTATATACTTCCAATTCTGGCGGTGTGGTGATTTTTGGAATGTCAAAAAGTTTTAAATTACCTCTTCCTGATACCTCTACAACTATTTGAGTGGCTTCATTTGCTTTTAACACATTTTTATTTGCCTCTACCTTAAAATTGAATTCTCCTACTGCTCCTGAGAAATCAATTGGTTTTCCTTTTTCTGGAAGTGCTTTTACATTAACCGTTTTTACAATAGATTTTGTTGAATAATTAATATTTCTGGTAATCATATTCCCAAAAAAATCACCTCTTCCCGTTGGTATGCCAACTGAAAAATCCATTTTAATTGGCTCAATTAATAACTTACCTGATCTCTGTGGAATTAATACTGCTTTTTTTAAAATAATATACCTGTAGGGTTCCCCATTGTAATTTCCTTTTCTTATATTAATATTTTTTACTTCAATATCTTGATTCCAAAAACCATTATATTGAGGAGAGTCACTTACCCGCCAATCATTCACACTTATGTTTTCACTTACAAATAACTTATAAACTACATAAATTCCTTCTCCAACATAGGGGTTTAAATTTGAAACTTCAGCTACTAAATGAATATTTTGCTGAGCTATATAATTTGGATTGTTGGGGTCTTTAGGTATTTCTATTGCTTTTGTTACTGTTATTTTAACCCTATTAGATTTTACAATTTTACCTTTATACTCAATTTTTGCAGGTTGAATGGTAAATTCTCCTTCTCTTTTAGGTTCAATAATATAAATATAAGCTTGAGAATAGGTTGATTTTCCATTTATCCAAGATTGATTTACTGATGAACTAGGCCCTCCAACAACCCTGAAATTTGTAAATGAAGGTGCCACAAAATTATCAGCACCTTGCTTATTTACTGTAAATTCAATTCTAAGCCGCTCATTTACACCTAATTTACTTTTACTTACAGAAGTTTTAAACTCAATTTGAGCAAAAAGAACTTGTGTTACAAACACTAAAATAGCTAGTATGTAAATCCTTTTCATTTTCATTTTACCAGTCTTTTTCTTGTTTTATTTTTCTCCCTTTTGCTTTTTTTGCATTCAGTTTTTTTTGTGTTTTGTTTTCTTCATTATTCATCGCCTCAAGTAATTGCTTCATTTGCTCTGGAGATAATTGATTTGGTCTGGGTTTTTGTTGTTGTTTATCCTTATTTTGTTTTTTGTCTTTGTTTTTCTTTTCGTCTCCTTTATTATCTTTTTTATCTTTTCCTTTGTCTTTATCTTTATTCTTATCGTCTTTCTTATTTTTATCTCCTTCTTTCTTGTCTTTTTTATCCTTGTTCTTATCCTTATTATTCTTGTCTTTGTTTTTATCTTTATTATTCTTGTTTTGTTGTTGTTGTTGTTTCAATAATTCTTGAGCTAGGGCTAAATTATAGCGCGTTTCATCATCTTTTGAATTATTTCTCAAAGCATTTTTAAAGGCTTCTACAGCTTTCCCATACTGTTTTTCTTTCATAAAAGAATTTCCCATATTATGAAAAGCTTCTGCTTTACTCATTTTATTTTTAACTGTTTTTTCAGCTAATTCAAACTGACTAACAGCTTCTTTAAACCTATCTTGTTGATAAATTGAATTTCCTAAATTATACGCTGCTTTAGGATAATTTGGGTTTTTAGAAAGTCCTTTTTTATAAGCTATTTCGGCTTCCTTAAATTTTAATTGATTGTATAATTTATTCCCTTCTCTAACATCTTCTCTGGCCTCGCGTTCTAAATCTTTTGATGTTTTTTCTTGAGAAAAAATAACAGTTGTTAAACATAGAAATAATATGATTAAACTATTTTTCATTTATCACTTATTTTTTAGATATTTCTGTTTGATTAAATAAATTTAATTTCTGAATCCATTTTGTTTTCTTTTCAAGCAATAATACATCTATTATTAAGAATAATAGGCCAAAACCAATAAACCATTGAAATTGATC
>JAMOMG010000015.1 GCA_027068695.1 Flavobacteriaceae bacterium | reverse complement strand
ATTCAAACTAATTTTAATAATTTATTAGCAAGAGAAGTTTCAAATAGCATTGAAATTCCAGATACTTTATGGCAAGATGAATTACCATTTGATAAATTAAATATGCTAGATGAAATTTATGCAAACAACCACCAATTAAAAAGTATTGATCATAGATTAAATGCTTTTATAAATCAGGAAGTTGTTGCAAAAAAAGAAGGGTTGCCTAAATTTAACATCGGATTAAATTATACGGTAGTTGAAAAAAATCCTTCATCAACAGCGATTGATAATGGTAAAGATGCTTTCTTATTCCCTTCAATAGGTATTAAAATACCTATTTTTCGCAAAAAGTACAAAGCATTAATTAAAGAGGCTAAATTTTTACAAGAAGCCGAAACCTTTAAAAAAGAAGATAAAAAGAATGTATTAAGCACTATTTTTTCATCTTCTTATAAAAATTTCAGAGACGGAGATAGACGCATAGCTTTAAACAAAAAACAATCACAAATAGCAAAAAAAGTATTAGACGTATTAATTATTTCTTATTCAACAAATGCAAAAGATTTTGAAGAAGTTTTAAGAATTGAACGTCAATTATTAAAATATGAATTGGCTTACCAACAAGCCTTAATAGACAAAAATGCTGCCATAGCATTTATGCAATATTTAATTGGAAAATAAAATCAATAGTATGAAAAAATATAAAAATTATATTATAGGAGCCGGTATTCTAATTATCGGAATTATTTTAGGAAACGTGTTTTCTGGAAATAATAACACAACAACTTCTCACAATGAAGAAGAACACGATCTTGTTCAAGATCCGGTAACTAAATTATGGACTTGCTCTATGCACCCACAAATAAGAATGGAAAAACCGGGGAAATGCCCTATTTGTGGAATGACGCTAATTCCTTTAGATAATAGCAGTTCTTCTGAAGAAGAAATTGCTGATAATGAAATTGTTTTAACAGCTGAAGCCATTGAATTAGCAAATATTCAAACCTCAATTGTTCAAAAAGCAAGTGCAACAAAAGAAATTCGCTTATTGGGTAGAGTGAAGCCAGATGAAAGACGATTGTTTTCACAAGTATCTCATATCCCAGGTAGAATAGAAAGGTTGTATGTAAACTTTACAGGAGAAAAAGTATATAAAGGACAAAAAATTGTACGGATTTATTCTCCAGATTTAATTTCAGCACAAAAAGAATTATTTGAAGCCATTAGGTCTCGAGATATTTACCCACAATTATATACTGCATCACGTAATAAATTAAAATTATGGAAACTATCTGACAGCCAAATTGATGCTCTTGAAAAGTCAGGAAAAGTACAAGAGCAAATAGACATATTATCTGATTATTCTGGATATGTTATGAAACGTAATGTTGAACTTGGAGATCATATTATGGAAGGGTCTAACCTCTTTGATATAGCAGATTTAAATAGCGTATGGGTAATGTTTGAAGCATATGAAGCAGACATACCGTGGATACAAATTGGCAATACTGTAGATTTTACGATTAATGCAATTCCGGGAAAAAACTTCAAAGGTAAAGTTACCTATATAGATCCTTTTGTTTCTTCAAGTACTAGAGTTGCTAAAGTGCGTGTTGAACTTAACAATCCAAGAAAAAAATTATTACCTGAAATGTTTGCTAATGGTATTATTAAAGCCAAATTAACCAATATTAAAAATGCTATCGTAATTCCTAAATCAGCAGTGCTTTGGACTGGTAAAAGAGCTGTGGTTTACGTTAAAGTACCACACGAAAAAACAATTTCATTTGTTTATAGAGAGATTATTTTAGGGCAAGATATGGGTAATTTCTACATTGTAGCAAAAGGATTAAAAGAAGGTGAAGTTGTTGCAACCAACGGTGTATTTAGAATTGATGCTTCTGCCCAATTAATTGGTCAAAAAAGTATGATGAACCCAACAGGTGCAAAAGGTAATACTGGTGGTATGGCAGGAATGGATATGGGTGGAGACAATAAGGATAAAGGTGCCAAAACAGAGATGAGTGATGCCGATATGAAGAAAATGGTTATGATTGATAAATCTAAGATTGATCCAAAATTCAAAAGTCAGCTGGGAGAAGTTATAGATGCATACATTAATTTAAAAGACCTTCTTTTTGAAGATGATTTTGCAGAAGCAAAAATACAATCAAAAAATGTTTCAAAAGCCTTAAATAATGTAGATATGTTGGTGCTTTTAGGAGATGCTCATAATGAATGGATGAAAGATTTGAAAAAATTAAACCTACAAGTAACTTCAATTATGAATGCCAAAGATATTGAAAATCAAAGAATCTCTTTTGCAAAATTAGGGCCAGAATTAGGAAAAATAATTGAAAAATTTGGTTTTAAAAATTCTAACAAACCTCTTTATTTAGAATACTGTTCTATGAAAGATGCGTACTGGTTAAGTTATGACAAAACTATTAAAAACCCATTCTACGGAAACGAAATGCCAACATGCGGAGAAATTACAAAAGAGTATAAAAATTAAATAATTAAAAACATGAAAAAATTAAATTTTAAAACTGTTTTAATAATTGCAGTTACTTTAAGTGTATCAATTACAACTTTTGGTCAACAAAAACACGACCATAGTAAAATGAACATGAATCACAAAAAAGGAATGATGAAGGGTGAAATGATGCAACAAAAAATGGGTGAGACACAATTTAACGATGCAAACTTAAATAAAGCTTACATGCATTATATAATGATTAATAAGGCATTGGTTAAATCTCAACCAAAAAAAGCACAAATGATGTCTAAAATGCTCGTTGATATTTTAAATAATTATGGAAAAGCATCAAAATCTTTAGTTGCTGCAAACAAATTAGCTGAAAGTGATAATTTAGAAAACCAACGAAAAATATTTGCTGAATTAACAATTTCAATGGAACCTCTTTTTAAAGATAACATTACAAAAGGAAAAGTTTACAAAAACTTTTGCCCTATGGCAAATGGAAGTGGAGCCTACTGGTTTTCAGAATCAGAAAATATTGTAAATCCTTATATGGGTGCAGAAAGCTCAATGTCAAGTTGCGGTAGTGTAAAAGAAACTTTTAAATCTATGTAAAAACTTTGGGTTATTTTGAATTGTTTTTCAATTCAAAATAACCCCTAAATAAAGTAATATTATGAAAGAAATTAAAGCATTTATACGACCTGAAAAATTAAATTCAGTTGCAGAAAATCTTAAAAAAGAACAATATTGTTGTTTTACAGTTTTTCAAGGTGAAGGTGTTGGAGACTACACTGACCCTAAAACTGAATTCCCGAGCCTTAACTTCCCTTTTTTACATAACAAAGTAGTGAAAATAGAAATAGTATGTAATAAAGCTGATGTAGATAAAATTATCAATGTTATAAAAACACATGCAAGAACGGGAGACAAGGGAGATGGTTTGATATATGTTAGTAATGTTGAAAGTAAAACGCGAATTAGAGACGGGAAATAACTAAAAACTTTCTATTTTGAAAACTTTAAAACTCATAGAATTACGCATCAAAGGAATGGTTTGCGATCGCTGTATTAGTGCAGTAAAAACTGAATTGACAAATTTGGGAGCACAAGTTGTTGAAATAAAATTAGGAAAAGTTGTAATAAAAGATCCTAAACATAAAATTACTTTACAAAGTATTGAAAATGCATTAATAAAACACGATTTTGAGTTAATTATTGATGATGACACTAAAACTATCGAGGCTATTAAAGCTGTTTTAGTTGAAATTATTAGTGATCTTCCCATAGAAATGACAACTAATTTATCGGCTACTTTAGCTAATAGATTACAAAAAGATTATACTTATTTAAGTAAATTATTTTCAAATACACTTGAAATTACCATTGAAAAATATTTCATATTACTGAAAATTGAAAAAACAAAAGAGTTAATTCAAACTGGGCAATTAAATTTCACCCAAATATCATACGATTTAGGATACAGTAGTGTTAATTATTTATCAAACCAATTTAAACAAATAACAGGTATGAGTATGAGTGCTTATAAAAAGCTATCTAATTGGAATAGAAAGTCTTTAGATAAAATTTTATAGATATCAACCATAATACTATATAAATAAAAAAAGGTTTAAAAGTACCTTTACTAAGTAATAATAAATTAAAAAATAATAATAATTTAAAACAAAATAATCATGAAAAAAATAGCATTTATTTTAACAATTGTAGGACTAATAAGTTTAAACGGAAATAGTCAAAATATGGATACTATGAAAAAAGCGGATATGCAACAACAAAGCATGTCTAAAGCAATGGAACAAAATCCAGATATGAAGGATAAAATGATGGGCGCAATGATGGAAAACGAAACAATGCGTAACAAAATGCATATGATGATGATGAAGGATGAAGGAATGATGAAAATGATGAAGAAAGGTGATGGGATGAAACATATGGGATCTAAAGAAGGAATGATGAAAATGATGAATGCTAATCCTGAGATGAAAAATAAAATGATGAAAATGATGATGAAAAACCCTGAAATGTTAGCAAAAATGAGTGCAATGATGAAGAACCCTGAAATGATGAAAAATATGAAA
>JAMOMG010000014.1 GCA_027068695.1 Flavobacteriaceae bacterium | reverse complement strand
GTAAATAACCCAATAGATTTTCCAGATTTAAAGGCATTTGGAGAAAATAACTTAACAATAGAACTAAACGATTTAGAAGATATTATAAATTGGATAATAGGGAATACGGGTTTTAAAAATGAAATTGACATTAACAACATTACACTAATTGGACACTCTCGTGGAGGGGGAATTGTAACAATAAAAGCTTCTGAGAATTCTAGAATAACTAAGATAATAAGTTGGGCTGGGGTTTCAGACTATGGAGCTCGTTTTCCAAAAGGAGAACAGTTGAATGAGTGGGAAAAACAAGGAGTATCCTACATTTTAAATGCAAGAACAAAGCAAAAAATGCCTCATTTGTATCAATTTTATCAAAACTTTAAAGACAACGAAAACAGATTAACAATTAAAAATGCTGTTAAAAATATAAAAGTACCGCAGTTAATTGTTCAAGGGAAAAAAGATGAAGTAGTGTTGCCTGTTGAAGCTAAAAATTTACACTCTTGGAATAAAAAAAGTGAATTATTTTTTGTTGATGAAATGAATCATACTTTGGGATGCATTCAGCCTTGGAATAACTCAAAAATGCCATTTCATTTGGAAATTGTAGTTAAAAAAAGTATTGATTTTATTTTTGAAAAGTGATAAAAAAAGCATCAATATCAGATTTAGACCAATTGTATTCAATCACAAAAAGTTGCGCCAAACAGATGATAGAAAATGGTATTTTTCAGTGGGATGAAAATTATCCATCAAAAGAAATATTACAAAAAGATATTGATTTACAACAAATTTGGAAGCTGGAAGTACAAGACGCTATTATTGGAATTATTGTATTGACAGAAATAGAAGATCAGGAATATCAAGATGTTAAATGGCTTACTAAAAACAATAACAATTTATATATTCATCGCTTGGCAATTAAACCCAAATTTCAAGGAAAAGGATATGCTCAAAAATTGATGGATTTTGCTGAAAATTATGCTTTACAAAACAACTACAATTCAATTAGGCTAGATACATTTAGTAAAAATAAACGAAATCAAAAATTTTATAAAAAACGGAATTACAAAAAATTAGAAAATATTTACTTTCCAAATCAAAGTGAATATCCATTTTATTGTTTTGAAAAGGTTTTAAAGAAAAATGAATAAATGTATAAAAAGTCTAACATAACTTTTAAAGGAATTAACAAATTAGCAATACCCGCAATAATAGCAGGTATTGCAGAACCATTACTTTCAATAACTGATACAGCAATTGTAGGAAATATACAAGTAAACCCTACTGAAGCGTTGGCGGCAGTTGGTATTGCAGGTTCTTTTATTTCAGCTTTGGTATGGATATTAGCACAAACAAGGTCAGCAATATCAGCAACAATTGCTAAATATTTAGGAGCTAAAAAATTGGAGGAAATAGCCACATTACCAGCTCAAATTATAGCAATTAATATTTTTTTGAGTGTTGTAATTTATTTTACAACACTAATTTTTGTAAATGAAATATTTCAATTGTATAATGCAAGTGGACTCATTTTAAATTATTCAGTAGAGTATTTTAAAATACGTGCATTAGGATTTCCTTTAACTCTTTTTGTTTTTTCTTCATTTGGGATTTTTAGAGGTCTACAAAATACTTTTTGGCCCATGGTAATTAGTATTGTAGGTGCGGTTTTAAATGTAGGGTTAGACTTTTTATTAGTTTATGGTATTGAAGGTGTTATCAATCCAATGAATGTTAAAGGGGCAGCTTGGGCTAGCGTTATTTCACAAGGAGTTATGGCAATTTTATCATTAATTTTAATATTGAAAAAGACACCTTTTAGCTTAAAATTTACTTTTCCTTTTAATAAAGAAATAGGTAATTTACTAGCCATTAGTTTTAATCTAATTATAAGGGCTATAGCACTAAATGTTGCATTGTATTTAGCAAATTCATACGCTACAAAGTATGGAGATAATTATATTGCGGCGCAAACTATTGCATTCCAAATTTGGTTATTTTTCGCTTTTTTTATTGATGGATATGCGAGTGTTGGTAATATAGTTTCGGGAAAATTATTAGGAGAAAGAAATTATAAAAAAATGTGGAAATTGAGTGTTAAATTAAGTAGGTATTCGATAGTTGTTTCACTATTGCTTTCGGTTATTTGTGCCGTTTTTTATTTTCCAATTGGAAAACTTTTTTCACAAGAACCACTTGTATTGAAATCGTTTTATAGTATTTTTTGGATTGTACTTATTATGCAACCAATAAATGCAGTTGCATTTGTTTTTGATGGGATTTTTAAAGGGCTGGCAGAAGCAGCTACACTTAGAAATTTATTATTAATTGCCACCTTTTTAGGTTTTTTGCCAGTGCTTTTAATTGGAGATTATTTCAATTTAAAACTGTATGCAATTTGGTTGGCTTTTACAGTTTGGATGTTGTTAAGAGCAGGAATCTTAGTGCTAAAATTTAGAAGAAAATATTTACATAAAAACACGTAACTTTGACTATTATGAGTAATGGAAGTTTATACACACACATTCAAAATAATATTGCTACAGTTGAGTTCTATCACCCTGCAGGTAATTCAATGCCGAGTGAATTATTAAACAGGTTAACTGTCGTTTTTAATGAATTGAGTAAAAATGAAGATGTTCATGTTATTATTTTAAAAAGTGAACAAGATAAAACCTTTTGTGCTGGAGCATCTTTTAATGAGTTAGTTGCTATTTCAACGATTGAAGAAGGAAAACAGTTTTTTTTAGGTTTTGCGAATGTATTAAATGCAATGCGCAATTGTTCTAAGTTAATAATTGGAAGAGTACAAGGAAAAGCCGTTGGGGGAGGTGTTGGTTTGGCTGCAGCTTGCGATTATTGTTATGCAACAGAACAAGCAGCAATTAAATTATCAGAATTTACCATAGGTATTGGCCCTTTTGTTATTGCACCCGCTGTAAAGCGTAAAATAGGAATAGCAGCATTAAGTGAGCTAACATTAGATGCAACAAGTTGGCAAAATGCGTATTGGGCAAAAGAAAAAGGGTTGTTTGCAAAAGTTTTTGAAACAATTAGAGAAATGGATTTAGAAGTTGAAAATTTAGCATCAAAACTTTCCAAATACAATCCAGATTCTTTGAAAGAAATGAAAAAAGTACTGTGGGCAGATACGGAAGACTGGGATGATTTATTGGGTAAACGAGCTGAAATTAGCGGTAAATTGGTGTTGTCAGAATTTACTAAAAACACATTACGAAAATTTAAAAAATAGAAGATGTTAGCAGGGGTTATCTTTTTTTTACAGCAGGTAAATATTGAAGAAAAAATAAAAAATGCACCAGATAAAGGGTATGAAATAGGTGTTGTAATAGGAACATACTTACCTTTTGTTTTGTTGGCTTTATTGGCATATTTGGTGTATTATAAAGCTAGAAACAGAAAAGATTTAGATGATTAATTGAAATTTCGCAAAACAATGGGATATATTAGAATAACAAAAAAATTTCATTTTGAAACAGGACATGCATTATATGGCTATGATGGAAAATGCAGAAATGTTCATGGGCATAGTTATAAACTTTCCGTTACTGTGATAGGAATTCCTATAAGTGATTCAACAAATGTAAAATATGGGATGGTGATAGATTTTGGAGATTTAAAAAAAATTATTGCTTCAGAAATTGTTGATAAATTTGATCACGCAACAGTTTTTAATAAAAACACACCACACATTGAATTGGCAAATGAATTAGAAAAAAGAGGTCATAATATTATTTTGGTAGATTACCAACCAACTAGTGAAATGATGTTAGTAGATTTTGCTAAAAAAATCAAAAACAGGTTACCTAAAACTATAAAATTACACTCTTTAAAATTACAAGAAACAGGAACTTCACATGCTGAATGGTATGCTGAAGATCAGTTATAAAAAAGTTATTTTCCATTATAAGTATTCATCGTGTTATTTAAACCGGCAGTACCAAATGATTTAATAATTTCACAAGATTGCTTTAATCGTTCAGGTAATAATTTATTTTCATCTTCATTCCATTTGCCTAAAACATAATCTACCTGACGACCTTTTGAAAATTCTGATCCTACGCCAAATCTAAATCGTGCATATTGTAGCGTTTGTAAAACAGTGTTAATATCCTTTAATCCATTATGACCACCGTCACTTCCTTTTGCCTTTATTCTAATAGTACCAAAAGGTAAGTTCAAATCATCACAAATAATTAATAAATTTTCTAAAGGAATTTTTTCTTTGGTAAGCCAGTATTTTACTGCTTTTCCACTCAAATTCATAAAGGTTGAAGGTTTCAATAGTATAAAAGTTCTTCCTTTAAACCTAAATTTTGTAAGAGCTCCTAGTTTTTCATTTTCAAAGGTTACAGTTTCTTTTGAAGCCAGTTCATCTAAAATTTTAAACCCTATGTTATGTCTTGTATTATTGTATTTTTCACCAATATTTCCTAAACCAACAATTAAGAATTTTTTCATAAGATTTTCAGTTGCATCTTCTTTTTTAAGTCCGAATAATAATTTTATTAAACGCATTCAACAAAAGTAATAAAAGAATATGGTTTTTTTAAAAAGAAAAA
>JAMOMG010000013.1 GCA_027068695.1 Flavobacteriaceae bacterium | reverse complement strand
TATCTTTATTTTCATGAGTTCTTCAGTTGTAATCATAGGCACTTTAATTAAAAAGTACCATTGTTATATAACTGGCTCACTTTTCAACTGTTGATGTGGCTCATTTTTGCATTGTTGGTAACAATTATGTTATTCTTTGCAGTAAAGAGTTGGGAAGTCAGAGGTATAATTGTATGAGTAGCACCACAAAACAATCATTAACAACAAAGAAAAAGAGAGAACTTATTAGTGCTAAGTACGATTTAAATCATAAGCCAGTTAACTACAATGATTTAAGCTATAATAATAAGATATATCTATTAGCAATCTTTAGAGTTCTTACAGATGAAGCATTTGAAGTAATAATACCATTAAATTCGATTAAACATGATAAGTGCTTATCTCCAACTAAAGCTATGGATTTAGATGTACTTAATTGTCTTTATACAAAAGGCATTATACTAGTTGACCCCAGCTCTAAAATAGAGGCTTTTAATTTTAAAAATAATAAAATCACAAATGACTTTGATAGTGAGGAGGTCAATTGGATTGTGAACATTGGCACTGAAGGAGAAAGACAACCACTGTATGAAAGTTA
This sequence comes from Flavobacteriaceae bacterium, assembly GCA_027068695.1. The sequence continues at coordinate 19,087 of JAMOMG010000013.1, read as the reverse complement.
CAGAACAACATATAATGACATAGTGAACAATATATACTTTGATGAAAATACTCAAATTTATAGTTTTACATATACTCTTGCGTACAACGAAGCTCTAATTTATCTACAATACAGATGTGAGGAACTAGGATTTGTTTATGGGGCTGGAGATAGAACTTTAATATTCATTTATCAAATATTAAATAATTTTTCTGTATCAGAAATATATAATTTTATTGATCAAGCAGTTGAAGAAGATTATTTCTATTATTCAAACATTAAAATGAACAAGGAACACTTCGGACATTCAATTCCTGAAAGAATGTTGAAAATGTCGGAAAAGACTAAAATAAACAAAAAAGTTCTCACAAAGAATAGTCGAAATGATAGTATTCCAAGGTCAACCTTAAGTAGTATTTATTATGAATTAATTATAGAAAAAGATGATGAAGGTTTTACAGAGTCACCTAAAGTATTCTGGAGTGAAACATTAGAAAGTTTTTACACCAAAGAGTGATAAATCTAGAGAGGTAATTCATTTTGAATAAACAAAATACAAAAATAATTTACATAGATATGGATGATGTTATCTGTCACTTCACAGAAGCTCAGGAACAAGATATAAAATCAAACCCTGGAATTCTATTTCCTCAGTCGCAATATGGGTTTTATCAAAAACTCAGACCGATAGATGGAGCCATTGAAGCTGTCGAAGCATTAATTGATTCTGAAAATTTTATCCCATATATACTGACAGCACCATCTGTGATGAATCCTTTTTCATATACAGAAAAAAGAGTCTGGATTGAACATTACTTTGGAATAGATTTTGTTGAGCGATTAATTATCTGCTCAAATAAGGGATTAATGAAAGGGGCAATACTGATTGATGATTATATAGAAGGTAGAGGACAGGAAAACTTTGAAGGTGAGCTAATTCAGTTTGGAAGCAAGCAGTATCCAACATGGGAAGCGGTTAGAAAGTATTTAACGCTTCAGTTATAAGCATTTGACAATACAGCAGGAACACTTAATAATGAATATTGTTATCGTTCGGGTGAGTTGAGTCGCATAATTCACAAAACTACTGAATATTTTAGTACTAGTACAAGTGTTACTATACCTGTCATTCTTAAGAATAAAATACTCATTAAGCTACCTTTAGAGAAACATTGCTAAGGGGTCTATGCAATTAAAGGTCTCCTCATGAAAGGTGCACTAGTGGTAACTAGCGTTGTTGATTCCATAATTTTTGAATTTGCTGTTCACTAATTCTACTTAATCCCCCTAATACCTTTGAAATATGTTTTCATTGAATTTTGACAACCAAAGGTTTATCATAGGTTCATGACGAATAGCAGACATGATTTATCATGACGTCACACAACCGAAGGGGTCGAGGCTATGCCCGGTAATGGTGAACTGAATACCAAGAATAAATCTTGGCGAAGGCTCCCTCGTAGGAGCCTTTGTTATTTCTAGCCTACATTTTTATTTTTTAAATGCAGCAAAAATGACTTTTCAATTTACCTGATGAGGTGTATTCAACACCTCAATTAAGTAAATGTTGTTAACAATGGGTATTATTCAATAATTATATTAAATCAAAAGTGAGAAAATTGATGATGATTTTTTATCAGTACGCCTAATCTCATTAGGGGTTGGTGTTGACAACAGATTGTGGTTTCAAGAATTTCAACACTTCATTTAAAATATAAAACCACATAAAATGACTCAAGGTCATTATTACTATTGGGGTGGAACATGTGAAACATTCATGTCCTGAACAGTGTCATTCAAGTATGTTTTTTGTACTAGCAGTATATTGCAGCACAGCATCTATATGACTTAATTTGTTAATCATATGGTCTGCCTTACTTGTTACTTTGACTTTAAAGGGTTGATAAACTCAACCTCAACATGCCAGAAGGATTCCCTTTATTTGCCATTCCGAAGATATCGGGATGCCCGAATACTATAAAAGAATCTTTCGCTCGTGATACAGCAACATTAAGCATGTTGTGTGAAAAATCATAGAATTTACCACTGTCTTTATCATTCTCCCCATAAACGCTAGAAAATAGCACAATTAGCCTTTCATCACCCTGAAGGCTATGAACCGTACCAACAGTTATCTTTTGAATGTTTTGTTTTCTAAGTTCATTGTGAATTAGATTAGCTTGTTTTTTGAAAGGAGTTATTACACCAACTGAAAGGCTGAAAATTTCTTCATCTGTTTTATTAACCCATTTAGGGTTATTTTCCTTTGCATAATCTAGAATTACATTCTTTTCTTGTAGTAACCAACTAGCAATTTCAGTGGCTTCATTTTCATTACCCCTGCTACCACCATATGATTTTGATGGGCCATAAACAGGAACCATTGACATAGTACCCCAAGGAACTTCAGATTTAGGGCTCCCTCTCTTAGAATCTAAAATACCTTTGTATACTAATTTATTGCAGTATTCGATAATTTCATCAAAACACCTTCTATGTTCCGTTAGATATAAACCTCTTTGTAGCTCTTCAAACTGATGGTAGAGGCATTGCCTTTGTGATACTTTCATTACATTCCCGCTACTTGCAAGTAAACCACTATCTAACCATTTTTGGTATTCTTCTTCACTATTCATTAACTGAAACAATTGAAGATTTAATCGATCAATACTAGCTGGTATTGACCAAACAGGCTCAATTTGATCGGTATCACCAACTATTAGTGCGCGTTTAGCTAATGAAAAACTTGCAGATGATACTTCAGGAAGTGCTTGGCCAGCTTCATCAACAATAAGAAGATCAATTTCATTAAACAATGGAATGTCTTTCCACACATTATCTGTATAGCTTCCCGCCAAGAATGTAGATGGAACCATATAAAATGTTGAAACAAAGCATGGTGTAATCTTTGAGAATCTTCTTAGTTTTCTTTTTACTTTTATTACTGATTTCTTATCAGAATCATTTGCATCTAAAAATTCCTTTATTTCAATTAACCAACGTGCTTCCCAATAGTGAGTTGCAATTTTAAACATTTTAAATCGTAACACCCGGTCATTGATTTCATTAACGGCATCAATGAAAGAACTTGAATTTAAATTTGAAGGTTGATGCTTTTCAATCCAGGTAATTAATGCGAACTCTGCTTTTTGGTATTCATTAAGAAGTTTAAGAGTAACTCTTAACTTATTTTCATTGTCAGAAATATTGCTTTTAAGTTGTTCAATCTTTTTAAGGAATAATACTTCAATATAGTCATCATCAAATTGAATACAATCAACATCCCAATCAAGCATCAAACGTCTATTCTTATGATATTCTTGTTTTCTTATTGGAGGTATCCACATTAGTAATTGAATTAATAAACTCCTATTTTCCCACAATAAATAGAATTCTTTTAATTGTGATTTAACTAATGCTAGATCCTTTTTTGTTGACTCAACAGTGCATTCTATATGAACATGTGATTTATTAAGTGATTCTATGTTTCCATATTTTGATACTATGTAATCATGCTTATCTAAAAACATTAATAGTTTATCAATTCCTTTCGCAATTTCTTTTTTTGTAGACTTCAATGATTTTAACAGACTTTCTTTAGCGTCCTTAATGGATTCAACAGGGCTATGGTGCCAAGAAGTTGCTTTTTTTAAAAATTCTGAACTCGCTGAATCAACATATTCTTGAGTTTGAAATTTTTTCATACGGCCTTCATCTTTTGGGCCGTTATACATGTAGTTATTTTTATCATTAGCTTTACTTCCGGCACAACAATAAAGACCATAGCTATCAACTTCAGGAATCCATCTTCCTTTTAATTTCGAGTCTAAACCATCTTCATCAATTTTTGCAAAGCTTTCAAGAATATTTGTTACTGCCTGATTATTGTTTGATGTTGCTACTATCAATGGAGCTTCGGCTTCATCAAGTGCAGCTTGTGTCCATAGGTTGGCAACCACTGAGAGCAACAAGGTGGTCTTCCCTGTGCCAGGCGGTCCATTGATAGTAAGAATTTCTCCATTTTTTTGTGCTATGAAGTGATGTAAAGAATTCCTTTGATTTGGGGAAAGCGGAAATTCACCAGTCATTTGTGCAATATGATTTTTTGCTATATTAATATTGTTTTCCATATTTTTATATGAAACAAGTTTTGGAGAAATCTCACTACAATAGCTTTGATAAAGTCTTGGAAATGTATCTTTTCCAATTAATAGATCTAAAACCTTAAGAATTTTAGCTTTAGCACCAACAATTGGTGGTGTTATTTGTAACAAACAGAATTGACTTAATTCAAAATCTGAATGTAGCTTTAAATCATATATAGATATAAGCTCTTCTTCAGAATCAGGTTGATTGGTACATGGTTTTCCTGTAACCATACTTAATAAAGAAGTACTATACTTAATTAATTGTTCCCATGTGTCTACATTTTCAAAAGGGTTATGCGTGATATATTTATCTACATTTGAAAATTCCCCAATTCCATCTCTATTTCTGTTATTTGGAGATAGCCATTCACGAGGTATCCATGGTGCCTTCTTAGATGGCTTTAACTCACCATCAATTGTTAAATTTACAAAAACAACTAAAGGTAATAACACTCTACGTTTAGATTGAGTTATAGCACCACCATCACTTTTTAATAAATCTACTCGTGGAAAGATGACAATCTCCACTTCCCTCAAAGGAGGCTTGTTTTTTATCTGTTTACTTTGTACTATTTTTTTTGCCAGCGATGGGTCAACCCTTCCAGTAAGCCAAGACTCAATAGGTATATTCTCATAATCTGTAGATTTTTGAACCTCTTTTTGTATACCAAGAATTGGTAATAAGTCTTTATCAGCAGGGCTTAATCTTTCAGAATCAATAATGGACTGTCGGAAGTATTTTGTAATATTTTTTATTCTAGTCATAGGATGTTCACAACGTTGAATTGTGTCGTTAATAATTATTAGTAGGAGCCTTAATGCCATCGTAACATATTTGATTTTCTAAATAATTATCTATAGACAAATTAATAATTATTTTTAGATAAAGTAATTGTTGCAGTGATCATTGAAAACACGGCTATCCAGTGATTAGTTAAATAACTATGCTCTTAATTTGACTACCATATATTTCATTTAGTCAATGACGCATATTTTTTCGTTGTTTGGTCTTATAAATTTCTTTAGATTTGTCTAATTATTAACCTGCTGGTTTTGTTTTTATTTCTTTACCACTACAATACGATAAACTTATATCTCTGAAATCAAACATATTCATTTTAAAACTAGATATTGATACTTGTTGCGCTCCATGTACATGAGTAATTAACTTTTCATGCCTCTTTTTATATGGTGCTTTTGCTACTGAACCACCGAACTCACCAGTGTTTACTAGAATCACATGCTGATACATGTGATAATATAGAGCATCCACCATTGAATCAAATGTATTTACATCCATATTTAAAGATGGAATTAAGTAGGCGTTCGATTTTCCTTTCAAATCTGCACTCATATTTATATCAGTAGAATCAAAACATATTGAACCAGTTAAGCGAAAGCCCTGTTCTTTTTCAAAGTTTGGATGCATTAACTCAATAAATAACTGATATGGTCTCCATGGTTTAATATGAGATTTCTCATCTTTCATCATATGATGCTTGCCTTGTAAACGCTCAATGAAAGTCCTTCCACTTGTTTTTTTATTTGGAATAATCCATTTTGCAACATTGTTTGGACCATCAATGTTATGTACTTGAGTAAAATTTAGGCCAGCAAATATTATGGCACCGGTCTTATCAGAAAGACGTTTCAATATATCTATATCATCAGAGTTAACAGCTAGCTCAGGAAAAATAATAAGATCTATTTTACCCTTTCTTTCAGAAAGTAAGGTTTCATGACTGTATTTTTTGTGGAGAATTAATTCTGCAACAGAAGCGATGTGCCTTCTATGTTTCACCTTATATTCTGGCGTATTCAACATTAAACCATGTTCTGTAAAGTCTTTTTTTTGTGGTAACAAAGATTGAACCAATATTACATCTAGATCACGTTTATCTTTATCCCATTTTAAGTTAACTTTCTCCACATATCCCGGGATATTTGATAATCGACAATACATGCTTTTTTGGAAATCAATGCGTTGGTCAACTAATTGAATAAGGGATTTTAAGCTCCATATCTTAGGCAAACTCACTTCAAAATTATAAAGCTGTAAACCAGGCCATTGTAAAAGATGAAACAAAAGATTAGATAACCAGCTACTCATTGGTGCATGCTCTCCAATTATAGATTCCGGTGAATGCATTATGCCAAACTGACGTTTAACAAAGCCTGATTTAATACCAGGGACTTTCCTTTGTCCTTTGCCCAATGAATTTGACCAATCAATTGAACCAGTCAAACACGATCGAATAAACATACCAATATGGTATAGAGGTTTATGCTCTTTAAGTACCCAATCAGGCACTCCAAATAATGGTTTAGCATCAGGTTCTATTTTAATATTAATTTCCTGGGACAAGCTTTGAATAGCACCCCAATTAGAACAATTAATCTTGGAGTTTGCTAAATCTATAGCTTTTTCGAAATCATGATTTTTTAAACATTCTTTAAGTAATCCAAGCACTGCATTCTCATGTGAAAATGGATTCTCGCTATGTTTAATTACGCCTAAAAGAGAGTAATAGTTCTTACTAAGCTTAACATCGACTTTAACTCGCTTTTGATTTAAACCTAATTTATTGATAGCAATAGTATGCTCTTTATGCCATTTTAAGTCGTTCTTATTTGCATAGCTCAACAACTCAGCAATCAAAAAATCTGATTCTATAGCCAAATTATTTAACAAGTCTGACAAATTATCCCTGTTTAACGAAATACTATTTTTTTTACTAACTTTCTTTTTACTGATTTTTTCAAAAAAACTAGAAATAGATCTTATTACAGCTTTTGGAGATTGCGCAAATTGATATGCAATAAGAGCATTAAAAATGAAAGCCTGATGTGACATATCGTTAGCAATCGAACGGTATCCTTTCATAAATTTCATAACTATATTGAAGTTATCGTCTTCTTTATCCTCATATGACAACAAAGAATCATTTCTAACCAAAAGTAAAAATCTGGCTTGCTCCCTAACATTTAAAGAATATTTTTTATCGGCTTCCAATATCTCAATTGCTAAACATTGTAAATATTCAAAATACTCTTCTTTATTTGAATGAGAAGGAAAAGCCTTGATAGGTTTATTTTGAATAACCGTAGCACTATGTCTAAAAATTTCACATAAACAATATTCAATTAAGTATCTTTGTTTTAGATCATCACGATTAATTACAAATTTAAATTGTGAAATAATTGACTTTAAAATATATGTATCTGGAAATAGTTCAATGCCTTTTTTTAAGAGCAAGACTAGAGATGGATCCTTTGTCCAGCACCCAATAAACTTGCGAGCCATTCGCTCTTGTAAATAGTCCCAACTACCAGATTCGAAATTTCCATTCTCATCTAATTCCTGAGTATAAAAATTTCTTTTTTGGTTTAATAAATTATGTATTTTATTGGCTGCAAATCTAATTAATGTGTCTTCACGGACATCATGATTAGGTGCTTCAATAAGTGACAATGGGTTATTGCCTATTTCATTTTTAGGTATAGTACGTATGTAATCTGCTAGATTGATTAACCCCTCTAAATGCCCTAGCTGTTCGTCAATTTCTTGATTGGAAATTGGACCACTAACTTTTCCTTGAATTGATTTAAGCTTGAGAGATATACCTGTTTTTTTAGTTTGGAAGAGTTCAACTTTAGTTTTATCATCATTTAACGATAAACCAATTTCATTTAAAATTGCGTTGAAATACTCAACAATGTCTTGCTTTAATTCTAGTTTTTGTGATTCAGTAACAATAACCAAACGCATGTCATCAACATAACGAGAATAATCTACTATTAGATGCTTTTCTTTTATACAGTTATTAATTAAAAAAGATATTTTAGTATCAAAATCAAGCAAGTATATATTAGCTAAAAAGCCTCCAGCCACTAACCCCTGAGGTATTCCTAAAGGAGCTTTTTCACTATCTTTTTGACATACTTTTTTATACAGTGATTTGGATTCATCATCCCATTCCCAGTTTTCAAATTTGTTAAGAAGAGTTTTAATACCACAAAGTTCTGCTTCATCATTACCTTTTATAAGTTCAACTATTTTTTCATTCAATTTTAGTCGATTTATACAATCATAGAAACGATTTAAATCTAATTGAACTTCAAATACTTGCTCTTTATTTGATTTCTGCTGAATAGCTTGTTTAGCAAAATGATTAGATCGTGCCAAGAACTTTTGATAATCAGTAAAGTATTTACTGTAAATAGTGCTATTTCCCCATGGAAATTTAGCATCATCTTCCATAAACCGACAGAATAGTCGGTTGCCATAATTAACAATGTTTTTTTCATGAACCTGTTCTAAATGAGTAGATGTATCACCTTGAATGGTTTCCACTTGATTTGCTAAACACATCATTAAAGCAGTAAAGTATGTTTGCTCTTTTATTGGAACATGTGCCAGGGGTCTTAATGCAGGTACCTGCCTTTGAAGTACAGGCGTATTTGTTTTGTTATCGACAACTTGTTCTTCCACAGGCTGCCAACTTTGATTTAAATTAGCTGAAGCCTCCTCTAAACATTGCCAATTCATTCCATTTTTATCAACTGGAGGAAAAAGTGATATATTAACAAATTCCCATTTTGTTGACTTAGGAGCAGGAATTAATCTTAATGGAGTCAAAACATAATCATGACTTTCAAGTTCAATCTGCCAATTATCAAGATTGCTTGACAAAGCTAAAATTGACTGCTCTAGTTCAAACGTATTCGCATACCAATTTGTTGAACGAATAAAATTTTGCGATTTTTTCCATGCTTGAGCTAAAATCACTTTATCAGTTAAGTATTCATCAGTAGGCTTTAGCTCAATGTATTTTTTATCTAATAGTCCCATTCAAAAAATCTCCATCTTAAAATGCTTCTCAAGTAATTTATATTTATTTTTATGTAGTGACGGTACTGAAATAAAAAGATTATTTCTAGCTCTGCTCAGTGCTACATAATATATTCTATGTTCTTCATTTCTTTCTAAATCAGGCTTAAGTAAAAAATCAATATCGTTTTCCTCCTTTAGGACTAACAACACATTTTTAAACTGATCACCTTTTGACTTATGTATCGTTTTATGCAAACTCAAATCTTCAGGTATTGAGACACAGAGGAGTAGTTGACTAAAAGTATAACTTTCATAAAACACTTTTACACCACCCCTGCTAACTTTTGTAATATTTGAATCTAAGTTCAATCTTACGAATTCCGAAAATTCTATTAGTGAACTATCTTTATATTTATCATATTCATTCAATAATATAGTTATGTATTTTAATGCTTTACGTTTACCCCTTATTTTATCAATTTTATAATTAAAGAATCTTTCTAATTCTTTTATAGCATCTTTAAATTTATCTTCTTTTGCATAAGCAATAGATTTAACACAAGACATAATTAATTTACTACGATATTTATTCGCAGAACTAGGCTTATCTGTGGACACTAATTTCTCTAGTAGTTTACTATCTAAATTAGTCCCACTAATTTCAGCTTTCATTGCATTTGAAGTAATATTAATTCTAGAAAGTGAGTTAACCATTTCTTGATTACAAAGGGCTTTACACATTTTCAATGCTAACGCCATGTCACCAATTAAAATTTTCGGTTTGTCAATTGAAATATTTCTATAAGGAATTTGGATAATATCAGTTCTAATATGATTAAGTAGGTCAACTATTTCGTTACTACTTCTTCTGTTTTCATTTAAACGATATTCTTGAATTTGAGGCAAATTAAAAAAATCAAACTGAGTATAATCTGCTCCTTGGAATTTGTATATTGATTGGTAAGGATCGCCTATTACCCCTGTTATTATGCCTACTAAACCTAAAGATTTAAATATTTCGATTTGAATAGGGTTACAATCTTGAAATTCATCTATAACTAGGAATGGGAATTTTGCTAATAAAACAGTTGTTACATAAGGGTATTGTTTAAGAATTTGATAACTAAAAAATAAAACATCATCATGATGAATTACCCCTTTCTCCCAAGCCATTTTTTTGTATTCAAAATATGAATCATTTTTTATCGCATATTTTTCAACCATAAATGGGTATGGAGTTTTAACCACTAAATCTCCATTACTTATTTGCCATCTTAATTCTTTAAAAGCTCTTATAACCACATCATCTTCACGTATTCTTTGTTGTTTAGTTTTCTTTTTCCATTCATTTAAAAAACTATAATTTGATAGTATAATATCGTCATGGCCATCCATCTTACTAATGTCTAAATTATATTGATCAGCAATAAATGAAGCATAAGGCTTTACAATGTGTTTGTATAGAAAACTATGAATTGTAGATACTTCTACTTGGGTAGATGACGTCCCTAAACGTTTATAAATTGTTTCAACAGCTGTGTTTGTATAAGTAATACAAGCAATTTTTCTAGTTATCGATAACTTATTCGAATTATGTAAAATGTTTTTAATATGGTTCACCAACCAATACGTTTTACCTGCTCCAGGGCCAGCTGAGATTTTGAAATTATGGTCAATGTTAGTTAATTCATAATCAGAGTTTATAGATATTATTGACATAGCTCTTCTATTGCATCTTTAATATATTGAGGGATATTAAACTCTACAAACTCATCAGTATCTTTTTTCTCTAAGTTTTGAGATAGAATATAAGATAATTCAAGAGCATTCTCTCCTTTACCTACTGAATTCAAATACCTTGATGCAATTATGGATTTTTTCTTTTCTTCAGGGTCTAGTTCTGTATTTGAGTTTATTGAATCTATGATTCTGTCATTTTCTTTACTACTTCTTAATTTATCCATCAAGTCCTTGACAGTTGAACCATCAGTTTCAAATATGGACATTAACTCTTCTAACTCTTCTTTATTACTAATAGAATCTGTAAGAAGTAACCTTGAAGAAGGATTGCTCATGAGTAATTCGTACTCTAAAGTTTTTCCTTTTTTCACTTCTGGGCTGAATAATGTAATGTTTTTATGCTTACCTTTACAATATTTATCAGCATTTGGGTTTATTTGATAATCGAAAGAATTTGTATCTAAATTATATTCAAAGGGATAACATTTTTTGAAGTTTTCTTCAGTCTTCTCTTTTCTTTCAGGATCTCTATCAGTAAGGCATACAACTTTTTTATGAATTGTATTTTCTTTTTCGCTATCAAACAAATATAGAAAATGCTCAAAATAACGACCACCAACATTTATAATAGCCACATGATTATCTTCGAGTGATTTGCCCATGTATTTAGCAAAAATAGACATTAATAATTGTTCGGCGAGACCTTCAACAAACAAAATATTCTGTGCAAAAAGCATGTCAGATTTTGTCGCATCTAAAAATCGTTGGACGTATTTTTTATTTTTATCATCTGGAAACACCTTGCTTGGATATCCTACAATAGTCTCTCCATTTTCATTATGTAAACAAATGAGTTCATCTAAAGAAACTGCTGAAGTAATATGGGTTGAATGAGTCGTCACAAATATTTGACGAACTTTTTTATCTTTTTTATTTTCATTTAAAAATTTAAGAAACTTATATTGCATAGATGGGTGAAGATGTGCTTCAGGTTCTTCAATTGCTAAGGTTGTAAACACTTTAGCATTGGTATCTAAATAATCAGCATCCGCATTCACTTGCATTTTTGCAAGTAACAAAGACATGAATATTAAATTGTTATAACCTAAACCATTATGTGTTGCAGGTATTTTGATACCAGACTCATCTTTTACAATAAGTTTTAAAACTGAATACATATCATTTTCTGAAAAACTTCCTTCAAAATTAGGTTTTGCCTTATTAAATGATGCACCAGTTCTTTCAGCATAAGAAAGAATTTCTTGTTTTCCTGATTTAATTCTTGCATCTAAATCTTCTATTAGAATATCTGCTTTTGTTGAAAACATTTCTTGTCTAGCTTTTATCTCAATACTTTTTTGCTTAGATGTTTTTTCTTTATTTATTTTGATGTCATAATCCATAAAGAAATCAAAAACCTCTCTTAAAAGAGTGTTCCGACCAGTAAGCATGTCTCTTTCAACATCTCTTATTGCATCTAGAAATTGAAAATCAAATTTTTGTAATGATTCTGAATCAGCAATTGCTTGGTTGGTAATTTTCCCTCCCCAAATCTTATACACATAAAATCGAATAAAATCTTGATTAACTAACTTCCATGCCTGCTCTAAATTATTGGGGGTATCATCTGTGATAAAAGATAAGGCATTAATATACACCTCATGTTTATTTTCGGGTAAAAAAAACTCATAAGTTAACAATGCTTCGTATGAACTATCTAATTTAGTTAGCCAATTCGAAATTGTAACCAAATCATCTTGTGTTTCTTCTTTTCCTTTTGTAATTGAAATAGAAATACTGATTTTAGGAGGGCTTTTTTTAAGCTCCTCTAAAGTTATATTTTTGTTAAAGTCATCAATATCTAAACGTTTAGATCTGTTATTGTCAATTACCAAGGAAAGAGCTTTAATTAAATTTGTTTTACCAGAATTATTATGACCAATAATTACATTTATTCCATCATTGAATATAACTTCCTTATTTTTGAAGTTTCTAAAATTACTTATTTGTATTTTTGATATGTACATTGGTTACTCTATATTTAACGGGACATTTTATTAATTATCAATATACGCTCTTTTATTTATTTGTCAATTGAGATTCATCAAGTGTTCCTGAATCAAGGACAAGAGTTGTTTGCCTTGAAGCTATTATGTCAAAAATCTAGGATATTTTTTAAATAATCAATTCTGACAAATAAGTTTTCCTCAAATATTGAGAACTGACTCTTTTAATAGATTTTTCAACAATCTGTTTTTGACCAACCAAATGAAGCTCAACTTCACTGCGTGTAATTGCTGTGTATATCCAAGCCCTGTCAATCATTCGTGATAAGTTGATGGCAATGATGACTCGTTTGAATTGAGAGCCTTGGGCTTTGTGTAATGTTATACAATAGCCTAATTCTAGAGAGTCCAATAGAACTTTGTTGATTTTGATTTCCTTGTTTGAACCATCCAATTTTACTATACCTAATAGTTTTTCGTTTTGCTCAATAGAAATTAACCTACCCAAACTACCATTTTGAACACCAGCATCATAATTGTTTTGTGTGAATAACACAGGGTCATTGAGTTTAAATTCGGTGGTGTAGTGTTCTCCATGCTCAATGAATTTTAGATTTGGGGATTCTTGATTGGTTTGTTGTTGGCACAATTGGTTTATTTCTTTTGTTAACTTTTTTGTGGGTGCAAGGATTATGCAGTCCTTGGGTTCTTGTATATATAACGAGGTACATTGTTGTGCCATTGAGATATCATTGGTCTCATGGAACCTAATGTTCTTATAGGCAAGACTTGGTGGAACAATTCCATCTTTAATTAGTTTGGAGTATTCTGGAATGCCCGTAGATGCTTCTTGTCTTTGAACTATATCAAGTTCTACATTGGCTACTTTTTTAGATTTAATCAAATCAGCAAGTACAATACCAGCTCCAATTGGTGGTAATTGATTTGGATCACCAACAAATAAAAACCTGACTGATGGATGCGTTTTTATAACCAAACGATAAATCGTTGGCAAATCAAGCATACTGGCTTCATCAATGACTATGATGGTTTTCGATTCTTTTTCAATCGGTTCTTCCATTAAAAATTTGGCAATGGTTTGAGTGGTGAAACCAATACTTTCTCGCAATCGCATGGCTGCCTTTCCTGCTAATGCCAGTGGGTAAATTTGATAACCACAATCATAATATATTTTTAGTATGGTTCTTAGAACTGTCGTTTTGCCTGTTCCTGCACCGCCAGTTATACAGGGTACTTTGTTCTCTAATGCAGTCTGTACAGCTTGGTTTTGTTTTGATGTTAATTGAAAAGGGCTTCTTGATAGTTCTTTTTGATAAGCTTTTACAAATTGTTGATTTAATGGGTTCGTATCAGTTAACAAATTATTGATACGTTTGGCTACAACCTTTTCCATAATAAACAAGGGAGTATTGTGGTAGATACCAGTTTTTGGATTGAGTATAAATGCTAATTTATTATGACCTTCCTTTAGAGCAAGTGTTGCCAATTCTTCAGAACCTAAGATTTTAACAACTAAGGGCTTTAAATCGGAATATGCAGCACATGTATGTCCATTCTTTGAATGATTCCTTAGTGCGGCCTCTATTGCGGCAATTAAGCGTCTAGAATCATCAAGGGAGATATAAAATTTTGTTCGAGCTAATTTATCAGCTTTGATAAAGTCCATGCCAAAGCTCAATAAACTATAAGGATTATCCTTGATTGATTGAACGGCGCTGTCTTTGTGGTATTTGAATATGCGTTGTTGTATGTATGGGGGAATATTGTGGTCAGCAAACCAAGTAGAATATTTAAGATTGGCATATTTTTCAAAACCAGCAATTAAGCTCTTGATTGTTTTAGGAGTTAATACAGATTTTAATTTATTGGTATCTTTGTTTTCTAATAGGCTGAATGTTTCCTTGCCAAACTTTGACCATAACTCACGGACCTTAACCTCTCCAATACCTGAAAATGCTTTTTCATAAGCAATGAACCGAATAAAGTTTTCACCATCATGCGGTAATGTAACTTCACATTTTTCTGGCTCCAACCAATGTTGTTCTATTAATTTATAATCCCCATGAACAGTTTCCCTTTCTTCAAAATCACCAGTAATTTTCCAATGCTGTCCCTTGGTAGGCTCAAGTGGTAAGATTTCTGGTGTTGTTTTAACAATAACAATATGTCGCCCACTGGTGATTTTGGATGAATTAGCCTCAATTGGTACACCACTAAAACACACCCACTTGCGAGTTGATTCCCAAACACTGGTCACACGCATATTTACAATGGACGGCATTTAGATATCGATGCCCATATCAGTAATAACTTCAGCCAATTCCTGATAACGCTTTAATTTAGCTTCAAGCTCAATCACTTTTTGCTCAAGATTAGCTACCCTTTTGGAATCTTTTATATTTTTAGAATAGCTCTTGTCATAAGATTTGGTATTGATTAACTTGGATTGACCAACATCACTAAGATCTGGCAATACACCTCGTTTTCTCAAGGAATCTTCCAGATCATTCAATAACTCCTTAACTTTAGGATTTTGCAACAAGACACTTTTAGAAAACCCACAACCCTTGGACACTTCATTCCGATTGAGTTTTCCCCTGTAGATAATCTGCTTGAAATAATCATCTTGAGTTGAAGCCATCCAAGATATGAAAGACTCGATGTTTTGGAATGATTTTTGTTGTCCGTTAAGCATGAAACTATATTAATATTTTCTAGGTTTGTTGAGAGTTGACATATCTACATTTGGATTATCCATTGCATTAAGAATAAAGAGCTGCAACTGTTGGCTTTGCTTTCTAAGTGATCGTTCAAGACTCTCTATTTTTTTATTTTGCTTATCAATTGTATTTTGTAATTTTTTAATATCGGATGGAGAATTATGAAAGGTTATTCTATTACTTGGATTACCATTACGAGTTTGTTTTTTCCTTATATCAAACTCTTTTTTTATTGCAAAGTATGTACATAAAGTTTGTCTAGAAACCCTAAACAATAATTTCATTTCAATTTTAGAGGTTAATAATTGCCAAGTTAATTTACCTTCCCAATTAATAATTAAATCACAAATACTACTGATCTCTTTGTTTGACATTCCCTCAGACCCAACTCTCTTCATTTTAGAACCTTCAGTTCAAGTGGCTTTTTCTCGCTCTTCATTGTATTAAGAGATTTGAATAACTTGTTAAAATCAGTATTTTCATTTTTTTCATCTGTAGGAACAGAAATTTTATTATCATCTAACATTTTTTTTATTTCTGAAGGCAATTGTAAATTTACAGAAATTTCATAGTCAGATTTATCTGTACTAAGAACCTTAAATGTGGTTTTGTGGCTGAAACGAATTATTGCACCATTTTCTATTTTATCATTTTCTAATATCTCAATAAGTGAATGAAGAAAGCGAATATTGTTAATGAGAACGTCAAACTGTTTTTTCATTATTTGATTTATGTTTCTATTCACCATTTCATCACCATGAATACGTCTCATTTGAAATTTCAAATCGTCCTTAAGATAAGACAAAGATTTTTCATCTCCTTTTATGTAACAATGTGAAAAACAACCAGTACAGCCTGACTTGCCAACTTGCAAATATGTACAAGGACTAACATGAAGGGACTGTATGCACACACCTGTAGAAGTTTTAGAAGCATATTCCTTATCTGTCAAATCTTTAAATTCTTTAATAGTAATTGGATTTATATTTAACTTCTTCTTAGGGAAGACAGATACAATCTCAGCATGCTTTTCATCATCTGTTCTATGATCATAAACTTTATTCTGTCCAGTTGATTTTCTGCCGAATAATTTAGCAATATTTTCCTGTGTTAAATCTGTTTTGCTTACCTGCGTTCCTAAATAGTGCCTAATTTGGTGAGTATTTAAACTAAATATTGAAAGATCATAACCATATTTTTTAAATAAATTGTTAGAAGAGTCCATTTTGAATGCTGTTCTGAATATTGTATCGACGCCTGTATTAATACCATATAGAGAACTTAACCCCTTGGTAGAGTTTTTCCTTTTTCCTTTTTGTTTGCCACATGAAATAATCAATGCGTTTGATAACAATATTTTTTTATTGTCGGTGCCTCGTATTCTATAGGGAAAGGTTTCAATCTTGGAAACTAGATAAGCACACCAAAATATTTCTATTTCACCTATTGTCATATATGTTTTGGGCCATTTAATTTTGTGTTGCTTATGAAGGCCTAGCAACCTGTTTCTCACAATCGTTGATACAGGCGTATTGACATCATAATTTAAGGGGAATTCTGGGAATAAATCTTTAAATCTAGTTGTTAATAAATTTTCACTACTATTTGACTTATAATGACCTTGTGTTATAGAGCTATTAATTTTTTTTAGGTCGCTCGTCGAATAAAAACCTAAAATGCCACCAAGCTGAAATAAGCGAGTTGGCGTATTTAAATTTAATGATTTATTTTGATAATTTCTGGGTAGTAAATTTTTTAAAATTATGCGTGGATCTTCATAAAATTTACATAAAATCCTAGCAGGTTCGCCGATTTTATTTAGATAGTTTAATGAATCATTTACAATAGGTGCCATGGAAGAAATAATGTGTTTTTCATTATCTAGCATTTTTTTCGATCCTCTCCATACTAGTGAATAAGAGGTGCCACTAATATCTTTAATTTCATTTAAAAACTTAAATGATTTATTATTCGGTTCTTTATTTCTTGATAGTAAAGCTAATTCGCTAATTCTAGATGGTGCGGCAAATAAAATTGACGCTATTGAACAAGCCATTCTTGCTAGTACATTTTCAAAAATTAAACATTTATTTATATCCTTTGGCATAGTTCTATAGTAGATATCGGCAATAGCAAATATTACGTTTTTACTAGGAAGCTTTTCTTTATTCTTAATTAAAGCTTCTGTACAATTAGAATTAAATTTAAAAGGGTTGGTGATATTTAGTGACGTATTCAGCATTTCTTTGCTAGTCATAAATTTAATTAGGTAACAAACGGAAGCCCCTAACGTTTCTTGAGAACCTTTCATATAAAAGTCGTTGATTAAAGTAAAAACTTCGTTTATTAAGTCTCTATTAATTTGGTAAATTTCTAAATTTTTATATTCTAGGAGTTTTACTATGCACCTTAATGCTGATATTTCTTTTACAAGTCTAGGATACTGAGAGCCATGCTCTATAAATATATAAGATAGATATGCTTTACAAAAGTAAATGTAGTTATCTGATAAATGTGATTGGATTGGGATATTTCTCTCAGACAAATGTTTATTACTTCCAAATTTACAAAACCTGAAGCGGTTAGGAGAAACACCCCAAGCAATATCGTCCCAAGCTCCTAGAATAGTAGTAATATTTTTACTAGTATTATGAATAATTTTTTGCTTAATAATAAAAGAATCAATATTGGATTTATAACGATTAATCATTCACATTTTTCCGTATCATGTTTTTAGAAGTTTTGCATGCAACAATTGTCATTTGCATATTAAATTCAATTACTTTAAGAGGGATAATTGTTGCCTCATCTACACCGTTTGACACTTTTTCAGTAATCAAATTTTGTATTTTCGTTAATTGAACTTGATGATTAGCATCGACCAAAGGTCTGAAATTTTCGCAACCATAACAAACAAATGGTCTATCACCTATACATGCAAGACAAGTAGGTTGATTTTTTACTTCTCCAATTGATTTAGATTTGCTTTCAGCGATTAGATTTTTTTTATCTGAAATTTTAGTTGTTACTGTACCCATAAATTTATTCACAACATCAATCAACAAAGGGGTTAATTTAGCATCTATCTCTTGCCTGTTAGAAGGCAATAAATCTACATAATACCATGCCGCTTTTGGAGTGTTCCCAAGTACATGAGATATTGTAACAATACTATATCCCATCTTAGCTAGCATGGAACCAATTGTATGCCTTAATCTGTTAGAAGAAATATTAATGTTGGTAGTCCTATCACTTGATAGATTTAGTGACTTTATTTGATTGGCAACAGATTGTACAATTGATCCTTCAGAAAGATGAAATGCTTGAGAATAATTGGTAACAAGCTCAATTAAATCTTCTTTCTTAGTTGGAAAATAATCATTGGAGTTGTCTTTTATAAATATTTTTTTATTTGGAATAATCGGCATAAACCTAAAAATCTTTTCAAGTTCACTATTATTTAATTCGATACTATTTTCAATACATAATAAATTAAATTTATATTTATAAATGAGACCTTTGCATAACTTTTCCAAATACTGCTTAAAAAAATGTTATAATATATAGTAAGAACAAACAGTTAAAATACTATGGCTTGGAAGAATTTACGACAACAAGATTTATCAGACGCACTATTAT
>JAMOMG010000012.1 GCA_027068695.1 Flavobacteriaceae bacterium | reverse complement strand
AAAGGTGGTATTGCAAGACGAGCCACTTTAGTTGAAAGTATCCGAAAAGAAAACCCAAACACATTATTGCTAGATGCTGGTGATATTTTTCAGGGTACTCCTTATTTTAATATTTATGGTGGAGAACTGGAATTTAAATTAATGAGTATGTTAAAATATGATGCTGCCACCATTGGAAATCACGATTTTGACAATGGAATTGATGGTTTATATGCTCAATTACCCAATGCGAAATTTGATTTCTTATCGGCTAATTACAACTTTGAAAATACTATTTTAGACGCACACATTAAACCTTATAAAATTTTTAAGAAAGAAGGAATTAAAATTGGAGTTTTTGGTTTAGGAATTGAGCTTCAAGGGTTAGTTGATTCAGCCAACTACAAAGAAACCAAATACTTAAATCCTATTGAAATTGCACAAGACACAAGTCGTATTTTAAAGGAAGATGAGCAATGCGATTTAATAATTTGCCTCTCTCACTTAGGTTATCATTATAAATTTGATAAAGTTGATGACTTGGAATTGGCTTCAAAAACTAAAAATATTGACTTAATTATTGGCGGCCATACACATACTTTTTTACCAAAACCAACAGTAACAAAAAATAGTATTGGAGAAAATGTATTGGTAAATCAGGTTGGGTGTTATGGTATTAATTTAGGAAGAATAGATTTTTATTTTGACACTGATAAAAACAAAGCAAGTAAAGGAAAAAGTATAATTGTATAAAATATTTTATTAAATGCGTATAGAAACCGATTTAAAATTAGGGTTTAAAGATGTTATGATTCGTCCAAAACGTTCAACCTTAAGTTCTCGTTCTCAAGTTAATTTAGAGAGATCATTTACTTTTTTACATAGTAATTACAAGTGGAATGGAATTCCTATTATGGCAGCAAATATGGATACTGTTGGTACATTTGAAATGGCCACCGCATTGGCTAAACATAAAATATTTACAGCAATTCACAAGCACTATTCTTTACCAGAATGGAAAAATTTTGCACAAAATTTAAATGAAGACATTACAAATTATATTGCAGTAAGCACCGGAACTGGCTCTGCTGATTCAAAAAAATTAACAGCAATCTTTAAACAAAATCCCGAATTAAAGTTTATTTGTATTGATGTTGCCAATGGTTACTCTGAACATTTTGTGAATTTTGTTAAAAAAACCAGAGAAAAATATCCAAACAAAGTAATTATGGCAGGTAATGTGGTTACTGGTGAAATGGTGGAAGAATTATTATTAGCTGGAGCAGATATCATAAAAGTTGGTATTGGGCCAGGATCCGTATGTACAACACGTGTTAAAACTGGCGTAGGATACCCACAACTTTCAGCAATAATTGAATGTGCTGATGCTGCTCACGGTTTGGGTGGGCAAATAGTATCAGATGGCGGTTGTAAAATCCCTGGAGATATTGCAAAAGCATTTGGTGGTGGAGCTGATTTTGTGATGTTAGGAGGAATGTTGGCTGGACACAGTGAAAGTGGAGGAAAAACTATAGAGATAAAAAATAAAAAGTACAAACAATTTTATGGAATGAGCTCTGAAACAGCTATGAATAAACATGTTGGTGGTGTAGCCAATTACAGAGCTTCAGAAGGGAAAACCGTTCAAATTCCATATAGAGGTAGTGTTGAAAATACCGTACAAGATATTTTAGGAAGTTTACGTTCTACTTGTACTTACGTTGGAGCAAGTAGGCTAAAAGAATTAACAAAAAGAACTACTTTCATAAGGGTTCAAGAACAACAAAATGAGGTGTTTTCAAAATAAATAATATGCTGTATTTTGTTTTGGCTCAAAACTCTAATTATTAAAATAAATTTATAACTATTATAATTTCATATGACCGCATTGACTCAGAAACATACAATAAATAAAAAGTTAATTATTGTTGGTCTTTTAATTTTTTTTGGGATTATTTTCTTTGTAGATCTTGAGCCTAACAAACCCGAAGTTACTTATACTGCTGCTATTGCATTTTTAATGGCTTTTTGGTGGATAAGTGAGGCTTTACCCATTGGTGTTACATCTCTTCTACCAATTTTACTCTTCCCAATGTTAGGAGTTTTAGACGGTAAATCTATTTCAAATGCCTACATCAATTATGTTATCTTTTTATTTATCGGTGGTTTTATTATGGCGCTGGCAATGGAAAAATGGAACTTACACAAAAGGATTGCCTTAAAAATATTATCTATTGTTGGAGGTAGTCCGTTTATGATACTATTAGGTTTTATGATTTCATCAGCATTTTTATCTATGTGGATGTCTAATACCGCTACAGCAATGATGATGCTACCTATTGCCTTTTCAGTAAATACTGCCTTAGAAGAAGTACATGGTGAAGGAAAAACTGGAACATTCCCATCAGGATTATTATTGGCGATTGCCTATGCCTGCTCAATTGGAGGAATTGCAACCTTGGTTGGTACACCTCCCAATCTATCTTTTTTAAGAATTTTTGAAATTATTTTCCCTGATGCTCCTGAAATTTCTTTTGGACAGTGGATAACGTTTGCATTTCCAATTACTGTACTAATGTTTACTTTTACTTTATTCTTTTTGTATATTATTTTTAAACCTAAAGAAAAACTTAAAACTTTACACAAGTCTTTTTTTATTGACAAATACACGGCTCTGGGGAAATTTAGTCTTGAACAAAAAAGAGTACTTATTTTATTTATAATTTTAGCATTT
>JAMOMG010000011.1 GCA_027068695.1 Flavobacteriaceae bacterium | reverse complement strand
TTTTTCATCAATCTATTTGCCATAGTTATTATTTCAATAATTACACTCACTTGGGGTACTATAATTTTTGATATAGACCCTGCTGTATTTCCAGATTGGGCAAACCAAACTACTACAAATATTCAACACTAACTATTTCTTAACTCTCATCTTTAAACACCATTGAGCGAAATATTAAATATTGAGCTAATATGTATGTAATCATGATTATTATTTCAAATAAATGTGAAGAATTATAGAATTTGTTAATTGCTAAAACCGAGTCTGAGGTAATAAAAATAATAGATCCTATTAACATTAATAAAGATTTTCTTGATTTTATACTTAAATAATTAATGAATGAAACAGCACCAAATGTACATATTGCAAGCCCGTAAATTATTACTGGAATTAATAAGTCATTTAAAAAATCTTTTAAAAATAAAATTAACCCTAAAAATAGTACCAGAAATGGAATTATTGAAATTATGACTTTTGAAATTGACTGCTTTTGAGTTTGGTTAATTACAATTTTAATAAATAATAAATGAGCTATTAAAAAAGAAATTAGCCCTATTATAAAATACAATTCTCCTGAGAACATAAGGAAAACATCTCCAAAAAAAGAGAATATCAATGCTAAAACGTATAGCTTATTAAGTTTTAATACTGAAACAACATATAAAGCTATTAAAGAAAGTAAAATTATGGGCTTAAAAACTTGGATTAAAATTGGTATTCTAAAAATAATTCCAATAATATCAAGCATAGAAACTCCTATAAACACAAAAAATAGAACTTTAATTTTATTCATATTTAAAATTTAATCCCAAGAAGGCAAAATACATTTTTCAGTTAACTTTTGAAGTAAAGGTTTAATTCCATCAACTAAACTTTGTTGCATTACTTTTGAATTTTCTTTATGACACTGTAGGCATGAACCCACTATTAACAATTGTTTTTGCTCTTTAACTGTAAAGGGTCTAAAATCTAATCGAGTTGAATTAATTGTATGTTGATCCACCTCTTTTAAAAATGGAATCCAAGCATCTTCTGGCAAACCATCATTTTCATTTAAGGCATATTCAGGATTAAATATCCATTTTCCAATACCATTTTTAATAGTATACTTTAATTCTCCATTACCATAGCCTATTGCTGCTGAATTTGTATGACAACTCTTACAATCTCTTACTCTTTTTGATGTGGTATGTGGTGAATTTGGTGCGTATAACCTATGAAATGAAACATCAGTTCCTACTCCTTTTCCTGCGTAACTTCCTTTATCAATAGTTAAAATCATTCCCGGTATTGCAGGTTCTATTTTCTTTTCTGTTTTAGTTTCTCGAACACCCATAGTTGGTAGTGACGATGAAAATTCAGCAACATACTCTTTCCACTGCCCTTTTCCATATTTCTTATCTAATAAATCAAAAGCTCTTGGCTCATTTTTATCAAATCCAGTATGGCAACCTATACACCTTGATGTCCAAGTAGAATGGCAACTAGAACAACTCAGTTCTTGGTGAGCTTGATCTCTGGAACAAACTTCAGGCTGAGGCTTTAAAACATGTAATTTCCCATCTTTTTTACCAATTAAGAATGCATTCCCTAATGAATCTACAAATGTATTTACTAAAGGGTGCTTATCTTTTTTAGCTACCATAATTTGTTTATCCGTATGTGAATAATCTCTATGTAAAAAAACCAGTAAACTTTCTTGATCTAAAGAATCATACGGTATTGTAGTTGGTTTTTCTTTAAAATGACAATCTGAACATTGTAATTTTACAGC
>JAMOMG010000010.1 GCA_027068695.1 Flavobacteriaceae bacterium | reverse complement strand
GGTAATTTTATTATTGCCAGAGATTTAAATACAAGTATTCCACCCATAAGTCTAGCTTTTTGGAGATGGACTGTTGCTGTTATTGTATTATTCCCATTCGCAATTAAGAAGCTGATAACCGATTGGGAAATACTGAAAAAAAACTGGATTTACATAGCTATAACCTCTTTACTAGGTGTTACTATATTTAACACTTTAATTTATTTGGCAGGACATACAACAACGGCCATTAATCTATCTTTAATTTCTATTACTTTTCCTGTCTTTATAATCATTTTTCTACGTATTTTTTATAAAGAAGCAATAACACTTCATAAAGCAATTGGTATACTACTTGTTTTAATTGGTGTATTGTTTTTAATTACAAAAGGCAACCTTTCTAAACTGTTAAACCTCTCTTTTGCAATTGGTGATATTTGGATGCTACTGGCAGCTATTATATTTGCTATTTATAGCCTTCTATTAAAACAAAAACCAAAAAAATTAAGCCTCTTAGGATTTCAGTTAAGTACTTTTATTGTGGGGCTTTTGTTTATGTTACCATTCTTTATTTGGGAATCACTCACAGTTCCTCCTATTCAATTTGAAAATAAAACTATATTTTCAATTTTGTATGTTGGTATATTTGCTTCTTTAACTGCTTATATTTTATGGAATAAAGCAATTGATAAAATTGGTCCCGGAAATGCAGGAATTATTTATTACACATTACCTCTTTTTAGCGGTTTATTAGCCTATTTAATTTTAAATGAAGCAATTGGGTTGGTTCATTTATATAGTTTAGTACTTATCTTATCAGGGATTTTAATTGCAACTTCTATAAAGCGTAAAAATTGACTAAAACTGAACTCAAAGATTTTTTAGATAAAAAAGTGTTACAATACAATAACCCTTTATTTATTGAAAGTAATTCTATACAAATTCCACATCATAACTGCAGCCAATGTTAGACTTATAGCTAGTTTTCTTTATACATTATCCTTTAAATTCTATTATCTACTATACAAAATCCATCCAAAAACTGATGTTAAGACCAGAACATATATCACTAGTATATAAATCCATTTCCCACTAAATTTTGGAGTAAGGATTGAGGATAGATTTAATGCCGATAGAACCATCAAGATTGTATATAATATAATTGAAAAAGTAGCATCTTGAAAGAATCTTTCGAATAAAAAGATAAAAGACAGAATGAGTACATTGTTATCAAGGGCGAGTCCCCTATATTTATGGTCAACAAGTCCATAAATATTAAAATAACTCAACCTAATAGCACTAGTAGCTATAATTACAAAAGCTCCAGGTATGAACCAAATATTATAATTTCCGTAGCTCAAAAGTAGAATTGCAGGCAGAACACCAAAACTCACAATATCTATCATTGAGTCTAGTTGACCTCCAAATATGCCTTGTGCTTTTGTTCTATTTTTTATTTTTCTGGCTATAATTCCATCATACCAATCAAATAACACCGCCCATAATACTGCAATAATTGAAGCTGGAAAATTTCCTTTTATGGCAAAATAGATTCCTATTACGGTACTCAACAAGCCTAAAAGAGAACAAATATTTGGTAAATCTTTGGCAAATGTAAGCATGCCTGGCTGTTTTTTGTTGTTCATATTAGTCCTTTTTTATATACATTACATCTTTCAAAGCTTCAATAAGTTTGTTATTCTCCTCATTGGTACGACTAGCAATTCGAATATATCGAGTTGCATCGGGTTGTGTCTTTTCTGCGCTATCTTTTATATAAATATTATGTTTAATAAATAAATGCTTTGTTATTTCGGGACCGCTTAAAGCGTCATCGGGTAAACGACAAAAAATATAGTTTGCATCGGGTTTAAAAACAGTCATTCCTTTAATGTCACATAATTTTTTATAGAAAATATCTCTATCAGCTTTAACCTTCTCGCAGCTATCTTCAAATTCCTGTTTATACTTCGGTAATATTCGAAGAAATTCTTCAGCAAATCCATTAATATTCCAAATATGAATTTCGTTTCTAACCGCATCAGCAAATTCTAAGTTTGCAGTTAACATATATCCAATTCTAAGTCCACATATTCCATAGGCTTTACTCATACTTTTAAGTATAGCCATATTTGGATATTCAGCAATGTTCTGTTCCAAACTAATTTGCTCTTTATTTTCAGCAAAATCAAGAAATGATTCATCAATAATAAGCATACAATTGTGTTCATTTAGTTTTTGTGCCAAACGTATTAAATCGGATTTTGGAACTAGTATTGAAGTAGGATTATTGGGTGTTACTACAACAGCCATATCTGCTCCAACTTTTATAGCCTCTGCTGCAAATTTATCTATATCAAGTTGGAAGGATGGAAATTCGAGTGGGAATTCCACAACATGCCCTTCTGGTGCAGCATTGACATATTCGTTAAATGAGGGAACAGGAACAATTATTTTCTTTGCTAAATGTCCTGAAAGTATTTTAATAATTTCAGCAGCACCATTTCCAACAATTATTCGTTCAGCTGGTTGCGTTATGATATCACCAACAAGTTCGGCAAGAGCATCTTGCGCCATAGGATAATTTAACACTAAATTATGAATATTATCTTTAAGATGTGCAAACACTTCCTTTGGAGGGAAATATAAATTATATAAGTAGGCATGGTCGGTGAAATTATGCCGATAATAACCTCCATGCTGTTTTGATAAGTATTCGTACTTCTCTGTTTGTGTATTGTATTTATTTTGCATCGTATTTTTATTTATCATACATACTCTATGAATTAGCCTCTTTAAGCATTGATTTTTTATTAAATACTTTTGGAAAAAGTTTTTCTGCTTCGGCTAAATCATTAATAGTATCTATTTCATACCAGGATTTATGGTCGAACGAAACAGCTTCAAGAGATAGGCTATTACCATCAATCATTTCAGAAAAAACGGTTTCATAATAACAGTTAACAATACCTGCTGAAATATACTGATTGAGCCTTTTTACAATAGCTTGCCATGATGAAAGTGAAAAACTGTAAATATTAACTGTTTTATAACGAGTACCTATATATGTTTCTGTTGTACCTTCCTGAAAATGGGTAACTTGATTTAATTTATTTACCGAAACCGTAGTTCCATTAAGCCAAGGCTGCATTTTTGCAACTGCCATCTTATCAGGTAAAACCATTCCATTGAGCAGAGATGTATTTAAAACCAAATCACTTTCAAAAAGAACAAAAGGCTCATTTATAATATTACGAGCTATCCAAAGTGAATATATATTGTTGGTGGTTAAGTAAAGAGGGCTATTTATATACTCAATGGTTAAATTTCCTGATTTACTCCCAAGAAAATCCTTGATGCATTCTTTTTTATAGCCTGTAACAATTACTAGACGAGTAAATCCTTGCTTTTTTAAATTAGTGACAAGTCTTTCAATAATTGACTTTTCATTTACAAGAGTAAGGCACTTGGGAAAACTTTTAGTTAAAGGAAATAAACGACTACCTGTTCCTGCAGCAAGAAGTAATGCAGTATAAATACGATTATCACCATAATAATTTTCTGAATTTATATTCATACTTTATTTATTTGGTGTCATCAAAAAAAAAGCGTAAACACTCGATAAAAAGCACTTAAGCGTACCAATTTTTAGTACTTTGATGCTTGGACTGATTACTGAAAACTCAACTATAAGTATGAAGTTTGCTAATGCCTTTGTAGATTATTTTAAGGCTCACCAACAAAAATGATAGAAATTGATTGATATCAAAAGATATATAATCCGTTTGCGAAGGTACTCTAATAATTTAAGATTAACTAAAGAAATATAAAACACCTCTTAATAGAAGCTTATTTATAGTAAAAAAAATTGTCCAAAATCTAACGGCAGGCTAAGTTTACCCCATTCTTTTTTTTAACAAATTTAAATGTTTTTAACTGTTTGCTAATCTAAAGGTTGGTAAGGCAGGTAATTTTTGATAAAAAATTGTATCGAGAACGGCTGTTTTTGAATAAAAAACCTATTCTCGATACTAATTTTAAGCCTAAAAAGGCTAAAATTCACTCGAATTGACAAAATTTCATCATAGTGCACAACGGGTTTATTTATTTATAAGAAATAGTGAAAAACATATCTATTCAGTCAATTAACATCGTATAAATTTATCAATAAAAATTGTAACTTTCCAACAAAAAATTAAAGTTGAATCAAAAAGAACTCAAAGAATTTCTTGATACTAAGGTGTTGCAATACAACAATCCAAAATTTATTGAAAGTGACCCTATTCAAATCCCTCATCAATTTTCACTAAAGGAAGATATTGAAATCGCTGGTTTTTTAACAGCCACAATTGCATGGGGCAATCGAAAAATGATTATTAGAAATGCTTCAAAAATGATGGATTTATTAGGTAATTCACCCTATGATTTTGTACTAAATTATAAATCTAGCAACTCAAATTATTTTGATGGATTTGTACATAGAACTTTTAATAGTACCGATTTTGAATATTTTATTCTTAGTTTACAACATATTTACAAAAATTATGGAGGTTTAGAAGCTGTATTTTCTAAAAATTCCATTTTAAATTCTACACAACCAGCCATTCATAAACTAAAGAAAGTATTTTTTGAAATTCCTCATTTAGAAAGAACTCAAAAACACATTTCAGATCCCTTAAAAGGTTCGGCAGCAAAAAGAATAAATATGTTTTTACGTTGGATGGTTAGAGATGATAGTGCTGGGGTAGATTTTGGAATTTGGAAGAGCCTCTCTCCTGCTCAACTATCTTGCCCTCTAGATGTACATTCTGGAAATGTTGCCCGAAAATTGAGATTACTAACAAGAAAACAAAATGATGCTAAAGCATTGGCTGAATTAGATTCAAATTTGCGAAAATTAGATGCTAACGATCCTGTGAAATATGATTTTGCACTGTTTGGATTGGGTGTTTTTGAAAAATTTTAGAGTTGCGTTAGGGATTGAACTATTTGTTTGAGCTCTTTTTGTTTTTTTACAAAAAAGCGAGTAGTGAAAGCCCGACCCAAAGGGTAACGCCCAAATATTATAAAAAACTTTCTAGAGCTAACTCATAACTTTGCAATCCAAAACCAGCTATAATACCTTTTGCATTGGGAGCAATATATGAAATATGCCTAAATTTTTCTCTAGCATACACATTGGAAATGTGCACTTCAATCACGGGTGTTTCTATACCTTTAATAGCATCTCCAATGGCAATTGAAGTATGTGTATAAGCCCCTGCATTTAAAATTATACCATCATAAGTAAAACCCACTTCATGTAATTTATCTATAATCTCTCCTTCAATATTACTTTGGAAATAATACAACTCAACATCAGCGTATTTCTTTTTTAGTGATGAAAAAAATTCATCAAAAGTTAAACTTCCATATATTGATGGCTCTCGTTTACCAAGTAAATTTAAATTAGGCCCATTTATAATAAGTATTTTCATTTTATATGCTATTAAAGTGTAAATATATTACTTATTTTTATCAAATGAAACGAGCATTACAAGTTTTAGAAGACAATGAAATGATTAATAGCGAATCTACCTGCCATAGGCAGGCAGCATATGTTACCACTAAAAAATAAAAATTAAACATATGAAATGGCTAAAAATATTAGAAGACTATCAGTTCTATTTGAAAATAGAAAAAGGACTGGCAAAAAATTCTATAGTTAGCTATTCTAGTGATGTTAAAAAGCTCATTTCATATTTAGAAGAAAACAACATTACTATTTCACCTATTGCTATTACTGAAGATATCATTCAGCAATTTGTGTATTCAGTTTCAAAAAATATAAATGCACGTTCACAAGCAAGGTTAATTTCGGGAATTCGTAATTTTTTTGATTATTTAGTTTTTGAAGACTACAGAAAAGAGAATCCTACAGGTTTAATAGAATCTCCTAAAATTGGTAGAAAATTACCTGATACCTTATCAACTGAAGAAATAGATTTATTAATTGGTGCTATTGATTTAAGTGAACCACAAGGTGAAAGAAACAGAACAATTTTAGAGACATTGTATAGTTGTGGATTACGTGTTTCTGAACTAACCAATTTAAAGCTTTCTGATTTATTTTTTGATGAAGGGTTTATACGTGTAATTGGAAAAGGGAATAAACAGCGCTTTGTACCTATTAATTCACAAACTCAAAAATATATTCAGCTTTATATAAGTACTATTAGAATTCATCTTACAATTCAAAAAGGATTTGAAGATACTGTTTTTTTGAATAGAAGAGGCAAAAGTCTTACACGTGTAATGATATATACTATTGTTAAAAATTTAGCTATTAAAGTAGGTATAAGAAAAAAAATTAGTCCACATACTTTTAGACATTCCTTTGCAACTCATTTACTAGAACGAGGGGCAGATTTAAGAGCTATACAACAAATGCTAGGACACGAAAGTATTACCACTACCGAAATATATATGCATTTAGATAAACGGTTTTTGAAAGAAGTTGTAAACAAATTTCATCCTAGGAAATAAAAATCCCATCAAAGTGATGAGATTTAATCAAATAATAGTTCTCAATACAATTTTTAATTAAAAATTGCTCGAACTGTCATTATGTATAACTGTAAGTACACAAAAGGCACAATAGGTTATTATTTTATTTTGCAATATTTACAATTCTAGTTTCTCTAATTACTGTAACACGAACCTGGCCTGGGTAAGTCATATCATTTTGAATTTTTTGTGAGATATTAAAAGACAGTTCACCTGCTTTGGCGTCGTTTACTTTTTCACTTTCAACAATAACACGCAATTCTCTTCCTGCCTGAATTGCATAAGCTTTTTGTACCCCTGTAAATCCAAAAGCAATATCTTCTAAATCTTTTAAACGTTGAATGTATGAATCTAAAACTTGACGACGAGCACCTGGTCTTGCTCCTGAAATTGCATCACAAACTTGTACAATTGGTGCTATAAGGGTTGTCATTTCAATTTCATCATGATGGGCTCCAATAGCATTACAAATTTCAGCACTTTCATTGTATTTTTCAGCCCATTTCATACCCAATAATGCATGTGGCAACTCACTTTCAGATTCTGGCACCTTACCAATATCGTGTAACAAACCGGCTCTTTTAGCTAATTTAGCATTCAATCCAAGTTCTGCAGCCATTAAACCACAAAGGTTTGCCACTTCACGTGAATGCTGCAATAAATTTTGCCCATAAGAAGAACGATACTTCATTCTACCAATCGTTTTTATCAATTCTGGATGTAACCCATGGATTCCTAATTCAATAACTGTGCGCTTACCAACTTCAATAATTTCTTGTTGTAACTGTTTTTCAGTCTTTTTAACAACTTCTTCAATACGTGCTGGATGAATTCTTCCATCAGTCACTAATTTATGCAATGCCAAACGAGCAATTTCTCTCCTCACAGGGTCAAAACAGGATAAAATAATTGCTTCAGGAGTATCATCAACAATAATTTCAACACCAGTTTCGGCTTCTAAAGCTCTAATATTACGTCCTTCTCTACCTATAATTCTACCTTTTACATCATCCGATTCAATATTAAAAACTGACACACAATTTTCAACTGTTTGCTCTACGCCAACACGTTGAATTGTATTTAAAATAACTTTACGTGCTTCTTGCTGAGCTGTTAATTTAGCCTCTTCAATAGTATCTTGTATTAGTGCCATCGCATCAGATTTAGCTTCATCTTTTAAAGATTTAACCAATTCTTTTTTAGCATCATCGGCTGAAAGTCCTGAGATAACTTCTAAATTTTCAACTTGTTTGCGATGTAACTTATCAACTTCATCTGTTCTACGTTCTAAGTATGCTATTTTTTTATCGTAATCACTTATTTTTAATACAATTTCTTTATTTAATTTTCTATTTTTATCTAACTCTTGTGAAACTTGAGATTCTTTGTCACGAATACGTTTTTCAGCATCTGCAATTTTTTTATCACGAGCTATTATTACTTTTTCATGTTCAGATTTTAACTCAATAAATTTTTCTTTTGCTTGTAAAATTTTATCTTTTTTAAGAATATCTGCTTCAACTCTAGCTTCTTTAAGAATTGCTGTTGCCTCTTTTTTTGTATTTCTTAAAATTTTTGTTGCTTTCGTTTTTTCTAAAGCTTTTGCAATAATATAACCTATAGCTAATCCTATTGCAATACCAACTATAACGGGTAATATATAATCTATCATAATTCAAATTTATGTATATAAAAAAACCTACATTAGAAAGGTTTTGAAAACTCCTTTAAACAAGATTAAGGCTAACTAATTGATCAAGGATCCATTCTAAGACGGCTTGCTTTTACAATTAAGACTCACCCTTCATAAAGGTATAATGTTGAGTTTAACAAACAATAACTAATGTAGGCAGTATTATTATTATCTTATTTTAAAGAACTTATTTTTTTAAGTGTTTATCTATCAAAACACTTAGTTTATTTAATTTTTTTGTTGCATTAACTAAATCTTCATTTTTATTAATGGCATTTATTTCAATTAATGAAGCAAATTGCAAAGCACACATTGCCAATACGTCTTGCTTATCACTAACGGCATAATTCTTCTCAAATTTTGTAACCAAATTATTTATTTGACTTGCTGCTTTACGCATCCCTTCTTCTTCATTTTCATTTTTAATTCTAATGGGGTATACTCTACCAGCAATAGTTACTTTTATTTTTAAAGATTCAGCCATTTTAAAGATCTTACTCGCTTAATTGACTTATACATAGGTCAACCTCACGAATTAAAGCATTTATTTTGAGTTTTGTTTCTCTTCTATCTTCCTTACTGCCCTCAATAGTTTTAGCAATTTTTAATGTTTGATATTCTTTTTCAATATCATTAAACAATTGCTTTTCTTTGGCTATTTGATTTTCTAAAACTGCTATTTTAGTATATAATAAATCATTTTCTTCTTTCAAAAAACTATAATTTTCTAAAAGTTTTTGAAGTTTATCTTCAACTAAATTAACAACTTCCGTTATATTACTCATATATCCCAAGAATATAAACTATTAATTACAAAGTTAGTGTTAGTGAGTGAATATTACAACTGTTTTTTTTATTTTATGCAAAACTTGTTCTTTTTAACGTTATAAAGGGAAAATAAATTAATTTTATAAGTCGTTTTATTTAGTATTTTAGCATTTAAACAA
The DNA here is from genome assembly GCA_027068695.1 of Flavobacteriaceae bacterium. Next base: position 10,671 of record JAMOMG010000010.1, on the reverse strand, counting down.
ACCCAGTGAAAAAGTTTACACTCATATTAATTTTACTTTATAATTCTATTGTATTTTGTCAAGGAGATGCAACATTAAATAGTGAATACCCTGTAAACTATTTTAACAACCCTTTAAATATTCCATTAATTTTATCAGGTACTTTTGGAGAATTACGAACCAATCATTTTCATGCTGGCTTAGATCTTAAAACTCAACAAAAAGAAGGTTTAGAGGTTGCTGCTGCTGCTGAAGGTTATATTTCTCGTATTAAAATTTCTCTTTGGGGCTATGGGAAAGCTATTTATATAACACATCCTAATGGGTATACTACAGTTTATGCTCACTTAAAAAAATTTAATAAACGTATTGAAGCATATATCAAAAAAAGACAATATAAAAAAGAAAGTTTTGAAATTCAGATTTTCCCTTCTTCATCTACTTTACCTGTTGCTAAAAATGAAATAATTGCTTACAGTGGAAGTACAGGTGGCTTTGTAGGACCTCATTTACACTTTGAAATTAGAGATACAAAAACTGAAAAGCCCATAAACCCCATGCTTTTTGGTATACAAATAAATGATTCAAAAAGACCGAGAATAAATACATTAATGGGCTATTCTTTAGGTGAAAATTCACATATAAATGGTATTGAAAAGCCTATTCAACTTATTTTTAGAAAATTAAATAATGGGGAATTGTTGGCTAATAAAATAAAAGCCTTTGGAAAAATAGGTTTTGGAGTAAATGCGTATGACCAATTGGATGGTGCTTATAATAAAAATGGACTTTACAGTTTAGAAATGCTGGTTAATGGTAAAAAAACATTTCAATTCAAGGCCACATCCTTTTCGTTTTCCGAAAGTAAATTTATTAATTTATTTATTGATTATGAGAGACTTGCAAATTTAAATCAACGTATTCAAAAATGTTTTATTGAACCTGAAAACAGCTTAAGTTTGTATACCAAATCTATAAATAATGGTTATTTAACAATTGAAGACGGCTTATCGTACACTGTAGAAATAATTGCAAAGGACTTTAAGGGAAATAAACAAAAAATCACAATTCCAATCTTAGGGAAAAAAGATTCTATTTTGGTTAGAAATGTAAAAAAAATAACCCCCTTTAAAATAAAACACAAACAATTTAATAAATTTCATAAGAACGGAATAACCGTTGCTTTTCCTAAAAATACTTTTTATCAAGATTTTTATTTAGATTTTAATGTAGATAATTCAATTGTAAAAGTACACTCCCCTACAGTTCCATTAAATAAAAGATACACACTAACTTTTAATGTTTCTAAATATACTGATAATGAAAAAAAACAATTATACATTGCATCTATAAATAAGAAAGGGAAAACAAACTACGAACCTACTGTAAAAAAAGATTCTACGTTTTATACTTCAACAAAAAAATTAGGAAAATTCACCTTAAAAAGAGATTCTATTAAACCTAAAGTTAATTTACATAATTTTAAAAATGAACAATGGCTTACTCATTTTAAAACATTGAAGGTTAAAATTTCTGATAAAGAATCTGGCATAAAATCATACAGAGGTGAAATTGATGGTAAATGGATTTTGATGGAATACAATGTTAAAAACGGAATTTTAACTTACAATTTTAGCGATAAAACTTTTACAACAGCTAAACACACTTTAAATATTGAAGTTACCGATAATGTTGGAAATACCAAAATAATTAAAGCAAATTTCTTTAGGAAAAAATAAATATTACATGCTTAAAACAGTAACCCTCTCTTTATTTTTAGTATTCTCATTAAGTATTACTGCGCAAAATTCAGTTATTAAAGGAATTGTGAAAAACACAAATAAAGAACCTATAGAAGGTGTTACAATTTCTTATTTAAATTATGGAGTAACAACCAATAAGGAAGGAGAATACAAATTAGCTGTTCCTGGAAACACCAAAATTAAAATTACATTTAGACATATATCGTACACTATTTTAATAAAAACAGTTATAATTCCTAAAAATAAAACCTACAATTACTCTCCAATATTAAAACCTAAAATTGAAAATATTGATGAAATTATTGTAAAAAACAATAAAAAAGAAGCTCAAGGTTTTATTCAAATAAACCCTGCTGATGCTATTAAAATACCTGGTGCTAATAATGGTGTTGAAAATATATTAATGACACTGCCTGGTGTTAACAATAACAATGAATTAAGCACGCAATACAATGTGCGTGGTGGCAATTTCGATGAAAATTTAGTTTATGTAAACGGCATTGAAGTCTATAGACCTTTTTTAGTGAGATCAGGACAACAAGAAGGTTTGAGTTTTATAAACCCAGCAATGGTTCAAAATATTAAATTTTCAGCAGGTGGATTTCAGGCTAAATATGGAGATAAACTTTCCTCTGTTTTAGATATCACATATAGAACACCCAAAAAATTTACTGCAAGTATTAATGGAAGTTTATTGGGTGGTAGTGCAACTATTGAAGGCAATATGCTACATAATAAAAAACTAAGTGCAATATTAGGTGTTAGATACAGAAATAATAGCTTGTTTATTAATAGTAAAGATATAAATACCAATTCCAATCCAAATTTTACTGATGTACAAACATTTTTATCTTACGAAGTAAATTCAAAATTAAAAATTGATTTTTTAGGTAATTTTTCTGTCAATAATTACAACTACACTCCTATTACCAGAAGAACAAAATTTGGAACAATCTCAAACCCTTTAGAATTAATTGTCTTTTATGAAGGGCAAGAAAAAGATAATTTTAAAACACTTTTTGGCGCTTTAAAAGGAAGTTACGTTGTAAACAAAAATTTAAATTTAAGTTTAACTACTTCAGCATACCAAACAATTGAAGAAGAATATTATGATATTTTAGCCAGTTATAATTTAGGAGAAACTAACAACGATTTTGGTTCTGATAATTTTGGTGATGTTGAATTTTCAGAAGGAATTGGTACTCAATTAAATCATGCACGAAATGACCTTGATGCAATTATTAGTAATATTGAATTTAAAGCTACTTATAAAAAAGATAAATATCAACTAGATTTTGGGGTTAAATACCAAAAGGAAGATATTAAAGATCGCATAAATGAATGGGAAGTTATAGATTCAGTAGGATTTAATGTACGCCCACCAAACCATGTTTCAAACAATCAACCTTATGAGCCATTTATAGGTGAAATAGCTCCTTTTCAAAGCATCAAGGCTAAAAACCATGTAATAATTGATCGTTTAATATGGTTTGTACAGTATAGTAAAAATAGCAGATGGAATAATCATAAAATATGGTATAACCTTGGTGCTCGGTCTCATAATTGGAATGTATATGGTGATGATATTGAAACCTCAAACCAAATTATATACAGTATTAGAGGTCAATTTGCCATTAAACCAGATTGGGAAAAAGAAATGCTTTTTAGAATCTCAGGTGGTATGTACAATCAACCTCCTTTCTATAGAGAACTTAGAAATAGAAATGGTACTGTAATTCCTAATGTTAAAACACAAAAATCAATTCATATTGTTTTAGGAAATGATTATAGTTTTAAACTTTGGAAGCGGCCATTTAAATTAACGTCTGAAATTTATTACAAAAATTTAAGCAACGTAAATACATATACTGTAGACAATGTTAGAGTCCGTTATACTGCCAATAATAATGCAAATGCTTATGCTGCTGGGGTTGATTTAAGATTGAATGGCGAATTTGTACCTGGAACAGAAAGTTGGATTAGTATTGGGTTTTTAAAAACAGAAGAAAACAGTGACAACAGGGGCTTTATTTCTCGCCCAACAGATCAACGTTTTAAATTTGCTATGTTATTTCAAGATTATGTTCCTAATATTCCAAATATTAAAATGTATTTAAATTTAGTTTTTAATACTGGAGTTCCGGGTGGCTCTCCATCTTATACAGACCCTTACAACTATCAAAATAGATTGAACGCATACAAAAGGGCTGACATAGGTATTTCATACGTTTTTACAGATGCAAAAAACCAATACCAAAGTGGTTGGTTACAAAAATTCAGAGAATTATCTGTTGGATTTGAAATTTACAACATGTTCGATATTCAAAATTCAATTACCAATACCTGGGTTAGAGATGTGTATTCAAAACAGTTTTATGGCATTCCAAATTTTATGACCTCAAGAGTGTTTAACGTAAAAATGGATATAAAGTTTTAAGCTACATCAAAATCTGATTTGCATGCTCCTTGGTTTTAACTTTTGAAATTACATCTTCAATAACACCATTTTCATCAATTATAAATGTAGTTCTGTGAATTCCATCATATTCTCGTCCCATAAATTTTTTAGGTCCCCAAACACCAAAAGCATGAATAACCTTTTTGTCTTCATCTACCAATAAGTGATATGGTAATTTGTTTTTAGCTATAAAATTTTGCTGCCGTTTAGCTGAATCTGCACTTACGCCCAAAACTTCATATCCTTTTGCTAAAAAATTTTGATAATTGTCTCTTAAATTACAAGCTTCCATAGTACACCCTGGTGTACTTGCTTTTGGGTAAAAGAATAAAACAAGTTTTTTTCCTTTATAGTCAGAAAGTTTTATTGAATTTCCTTGTTCATCAAATGCTTCAAAATTTGGAGCTTTATCACCTGCTTTTAATGTTGTCATAATTTGTATTTTAGCTTTTTGTAAATATACTAAAAATGACAAAACAAGAAAGAGTTCAATATGTAATTAATACCCTTGAGAAATTATATCCAGAAGTGCCTATCCCACTTAAACACAAAGATCCGTATACATTACTAATAGCTGTATTATTATCAGCCCAAAGTACTGATGCTAGGGTAAATACAATTACTCCTCTATTGTTTGAAAGGGCAAATAACCCTTATGATATGGTAAAATTATCTGTTGAAGAAATTAAAGAAATCATCAGGCCTGTTGGTTTGTCTCCTATGAAATCTAAAGGCATTTACGGGCTTTCAAAAATTTTAATTGAAAAACATGGAGGTAAGGTTCCTCAAAGTTTTGAGTATTTAGAAGAACTACCTGCAGTAGGTCATAAAACGGCTAGTGTTGTTATGAGCCAAGCTTTTGGTATTCCAGCATTTCCTGTTGATACGCATATTCATCGACTAATGTATCGATGGAATTTGAGTAATGGAAAAAATGTAGTACAAACCGAAAAAGATGCTAAAAGGTTATTTCCTGAAAAACTATGGAATAAATTACACTTACAAATAATTTATTATGGTCGTGAATATTCTCCTGCCAGAGGTTGGGATTTAGAAAAAGATATTATAACAAAAACAATAGGAAGAAAATCCATTCTAAAATAAAAAAAACCCATTCTAGGTTATAAAATGGGTTTAAAGAACATTAATTCAAATGTAATTCAATATAATCGTTTTTGTTGGTTTTAACCACTCTTAATTGCTTCGAGTAGTTGAGCAAATATTGAATTATTTCGTTTCTAGGTTGCTCCACTATGGGAGTCTTTTGAGAGTAAAGTTTCATCATAAATAATTGGTTTACATTATTTGAACGATGAAATCTAAACTTTATTGTACAATCATATTTAATTTACTAAAACAATATGATGCTTTTCTATCAACTTTCTTAAATTTATTAAGGCATAACGCATTCTACCCAATGCGGTATTAATACTTACATCTGTATTTTCTGCAATCTCTTTAAAGCTCATGTCCTTGTACATACGCATTAACAAAACTTCTTTTTGATCATCAGGTAACTGTTCAATTAAATTCTTAACATCATCTAAAATTTGACTTTTAATAATCTGATTTTCAGCAGATAATGTTTCATCACTTAATACATCAAAAATATCAAAATCATCAGTATTATTAAATTTTGGTATTCTTTTATTACGTCTAAAATAATCAATGATTAAATTATGTGCTATGCGCATAACCCAAGGTAAAAATTTACCTTCCTCATTGTATTTCCCTCTTTTTAAAGTATTTATAACTTTAATAAAAGTATCCTGAAAAATATCTTCTGAGATTTCCCGATCTTGAATTTTTGATAAAATAAAACTGAAAATTCGTTGCTTATGACGAACAATTAAAATCTCTAAAGATTTTTCATTTCCACTAATGTAACTGCTTACTAACAAGCCATCACTACTCGTAACACTTTCCATATATTAAATACGTTTAGGGGTTAAATTTTTGTTGTATTTATAAATCTTATAAAAAGTAATTGTGTTTTATAGGCTTTGTTTTGGGTATAATATCTCACAAATATGAGACGTTTTTTTTAAAATTACAAATTTTAACACACTATTTTTTAAATTAATTATATTAAATCATCTATGATTTTTAATAATTCCCTACAACCCATACTTAAATTTTAAAATTTTGTGATTACATTTGCATTTATCCTATTTTTTAAAGGAAAATGACTAAAAATATAGCAACATTAAATTCAAAAGAATACATACTTATTAAAGGAGCCAAACTTCATAATCTAAAAAATATTGATGTTGCAATTCCAAGAAATAAATTAGTAGTAATTACAGGCCTTTCTGGCTCTGGAAAATCTAGTTTAGCATTTGACACTTTATTTGCTGAAGGACAGCGTAGATACGTAGAAAGCTTATCATCATATGCTAGACAATTTTTGGGAAGACTCCATAAACCAAAGGTTGATTACATAAAAGGAATTTCGCCTGCCATTGCTATTGAGCAAAAAGTTAATGCTACTAACCCACGCTCAACGGTTGGTACTTCAACAGAAATATACGATTATTTAAAACTGCTATTTGCTAGAATTGGCAAAACATACTCTCCTATCTCAGGAAATGAAGTAAAAAAACACACCGTTTCTGATGTGCTTAATTACATAAAAACGCTGGAAATAAATACAAGACTATTGTTGCTTTCCCCTGTTCATATTCCTCAAGAAAGAAATGTACTTCAAACATTAAAAATATTAGCACAACAAGGGTATTCAAGAATAAAATACAAAGAAAAAATTCTTAGAATTGAAGAGGTAACTACTGAAATTGAGCACGATTTTTATTTAGTTATAGATAGAATTATTGTAAAAAACAATGAAGATTTTTTTAACAGGTTGGGTGATGCAATACAAACAGCTTTTTTTGAAGGAAAAGGTGCATGTATTATTGAAGATGCCAAAAGTCATAAACAAGCTTCATTTAATAATAATTTTGAATTAGATGGTATTCAATTTTTAGAACCAAATACACATTTATTTAGTTTTAATAATCCGTATGGCGCCTGCCCAACGTGTGAAGGCTATGGAAATGTTATTGGTATTGATGAAAGTTTGGTAATTCCTAATACCTCATTATCAATTTACCAAGATGCCATTTTACCTTGGAAATCAGACTCTTTTAAGAAATACAAAGACAATCTTGTAACCAATGCTTACCTTTTTGATATTCCAATCCATAAACCTTGGTTTGAACTTACAAATAAGCAAAAACAATTAGTTTGGAATGGGAATAATTCGTTTAAAGGGTTGCATTCTTTTTTCAAACATCTAGAAGGGAAAAGCTATAAAATTCAATACAGAGTTATGCTTTCACGCTATCGGGGTAAAACAAAATGTACAACCTGTAATGGAAAAAGGCTTAAAAAAGAGACTGATAATATTAAAATTAACAATAAAAATATAAGTGATTTAGTTGATTTACCACTTAATGAACTAATTGATTTTTTTAAAAATATACAACTAACTAAAATTGAGAGAGACATTGCAAAACGATTGCTAGTTGAAATTAATAATAGACTACAGTTTTTAAATGATGTAGGTTTAAGTTACCTAACTTTAAACAGAACTTCTAACACTCTCTCTGGTGGCGAAAGTCAACGAATTAATTTAGCAACATCGCTAGGAAGCAGTTTGGTTGGTTCTATGTACATCTTAGATGAACCTAGTATTGGCCTACACCCAAAAGACACTGAACGGTTGATAAAAGTATTAAAAAATTTACGAGACTTAGGAAATACAGTAATTGTAGTTGAACACGATGAAGATATTATGAAAGCTGCTGATACTATTATTGATATTGGTCCGGAAGCTGGTACTTTTGGTGGTGAAATTGTTGCAGAAGGAACATTCCAACAAATACTAAAATCAACATCGTTAACAGCACAATATTTAAATAATAAATTACAAATTGAAATTCCTAAACAACGAAGAAAATTTAACAAAAGTATTGAGATTGTTGGAGCTCGTGAAAACAATTTAAAAAATTTCAATGTAATTTTTCCATTGAATAATTTAACGGTAGTTACCGGTGTTTCAGGCAGTGGAAAAAGCACCTTAGTAAGCAAAATTCTATACCCTGCAATACAGAAAAAAATTGGAGGTTATGGAGAAAAAGCAGGTCAATTTACTAAAATCAAAGGCGATTATTCTAAAATTGAACATATTGAATTTATAAATCAAAACCCTATTGGGCGTTCTAGCAGGTCAAACCCCGTTACCTATATTAAAGCTTATGACGACATAAGAGCGCTGTTTGCTTCAGAAAAACTCTCTAAAATAAGAAACTATCAACCAAAACATTTTTCATTCAATGTAGAAGGTGGGAGATGTGAGACTTGTAAAGGTGAAGGTGAAGTTACTATTGAAATGCAATTTATGGCAGATGTGCATTTAGAATGTGAAACTTGTAAAGGTAAACGGTTTAAAAAAGAGATTTTAGAAGTTAAATTTCATAATAAATCTATAAATGACATTTTAAATAGTACTATTGATGATGCCATTGCTTTTTTCTTTGAACATAAAGAAACTAAAATTGTAAAAAAATTACAACCGCTACAAGATGTTGGCTTGGGCTATGTTACTTTAGGGCAATCATCCTCTACCTTATCAGGTGGTGAAGCCCAGCGCATAAAATTAGCTTCATTTTTGGTAAAAGGAACAAGGCAAAGCAAATCGCTATTTATTTTTGATGAACCAACTACCGGACTTCATTTTCACGATATTAAAAAACTTTTAAATTCCTTTCAAGCTTTAATTAAAAACGGACATTCAATTATAGTTATTGAACACAACATTGAGTTAATTAAATGTGCTGACTATATTATTGATTTAGGAAAAGAAGGTGGCAAACTAGGTGGTGAGCTTATTTTTCAAGGTACACCTGAAGAACTTATAAAATGTAAAAACTCCTATACTGCATCTTATTTAGCTCAAAAACTACTTTAATGTATTACTACCCTTATTTGTTTTTTGGGCGTTCCCTTCGGGGTGGGCTGTCCGTTATATCTTTTTATGTAAATACATAAAAAGGATACCTCTACCATCCCTAACGCTGTTTTTTCATTATTAGAATTAGCATTAGCAATGTGGTTATCTCAAACCTCATTGCTGAGTTTTAAAAAAACTGAAGTAATTTGTGGAATTTTGGTTACCCTCATAAGTTAGCTTCACTTTAGCCTGTCTTGAGCGACAGTTCAAAGGTTCACAATAATGTAACAACCTCATAAAAAGAGTCTTATTGTTTTTCCTTTGTATTTAAAGATTCTAACTTTCCTTTAGCTAATACAAAATCTGGGAATAATTTTACAGCACGTTCAAAACTGAGTTTTGCATCATTATTCTTTTCTAAATTTAATTCAATAACACCTTGCAAATATGCAATAGAAGCTTTCAAATTAATATCCTGACTGTAATTCTTATTTACTTGGAAAGTAATTTGAATAGATGCACTGTCTGGTAATTGATCTGCCTTTTTTATAGAGATATACGCTTCTTCAAACTTATTTAAAGCATATTGTAAACCTGCCAACTTATAAGCAAAATAATTATCCTCAGTTTTTGTCAACAATGTTTTATAGATTTCAACTGCTTTTCCATAAGCTCCTAAAGACTCTAATGAAACAGCTTGCATTTTCAATAAATCTAAATTGTTTGGGTTGTTTTTTAAAACATCATTAAGTACCAAAAAACAAGAGGTATAATTTCTTTCTCTAAAATACAAATATGCTAAACTATCTTTATAAGTACTTTGCGGTCCTTCCAAATTAATAATAGCATACATTGAAGTTGCTGCAACCATATTATCACCATAAGCTAATGCTTGTTTCAATTTTTGTTTTTCTACTGTTATTGAATTTGTAGATTGTGCTATTACCGTAGTTGTAACAATAAATGTTAATATGTATATCAAGTTTTTCATTTGTTTTCATTTAATTATTGAGGGTATAAAACTATCAAAATATATTTAAATTAAATACAATTATTTCTTAAAATAAAAAGTATAAAATCACAAGTTACTTTAATCTCTATAAGTTTAAATTTAAGGATTTAGGATACAAAAAAAGGTCTGAAAAACAGACCTTTAATTTTGGGTGAAAGACCGGTTTCGAACCGGCGACCTCCGGAACCACAATCCGGCGCTCTAACCAGCTGAGCTACAATCACCATTTATTTGAGGATGCAAATGTATAACATTTCTGTTTTTTTACAAACATTTTTTATATTAAATTATCTAAAGATTTTATGGTTACATAACGCTCTGCTGTGAAGCCTTCTGCATAGTTAACCCCTACCAATCTTCCCAAGTCTTGCGCTCTATACAATACACTATCTAAAAAGTTTTTGCTAGAAATAGGAGAACTTGGCTCTTTACTAGCTGGATTGTAAAATTGAGAATCATAAGCTTTTACAGCATCCATTTTGGCTTCAATGAATTCTGAAACATCTAC
>JAMOMG010000009.1 GCA_027068695.1 Flavobacteriaceae bacterium | reverse complement strand
CATTTAAAACCCAATTCACCAGTTCTTCTGTTTCAGGTCTTGGAATAAGCACATTTTTAGTTACTTTAAATGGAAGTCCGTAAAATTCTGTTTCACCAATAATGTATTGAATTGGAACACTCTTTTTTAAACCAGATAATGCACTTTGAAGAAAATCTAGATGTATTTTTGAGATTTCTATGGCAGGGTTCAATGCAATTTCAACACGGTTTAATTTTAATTGATGTTCAATTAAAATATTAAAAAAAGATTGAATCTCTGTTTTATGGAAACTATTTGATAATTCAGAAAAAAAATATTTTTTAAAAAGAAGAATTTTCATTGTAAATCTTTAAGCATCCATAAATTACATGAATAATGCCCAGTATCACCCATTCTTGCATCTAAATTTTTAAATCCAACTTTCTTATACAATTTTCGGGCATCTTTCATATAAGGAAGCGTTTCTAAATAACATTTTTCAAAGCCAAATTCTTTGGCTTTTTGTAAGCAAAGTTCAATTAACACCTTTCCCAATCCAATGCCTCTTGCTTCAGGTAAGAAATACATTTTCTGCAATTCACACACATTACCATCATAATTATCTAATTGCTTAATGCCTGCGCCACCAAAAATTTCACCTTCTTTTTCAATAATAAAATAAATAGCATTTTTAATATTATAAGTTTCAAAAAGGGTATCTAATAATTTATCGGCATACGCTGTGCCAACTTTAGGAACACCAAATTCAACTAATATATCTCTAATAGTTTTTGCAATTTTAGGATTGTCTTCCTGTTTAATTTCTCTTATAGTAAAGTTATTATGAGTCATTTTAATATACTATTTTTACGGTGTGAATATACACGAAAAATATATAAATCGTTGCATTGAATTAGCAAAAAATGGGCTAGGAGCTACCTATCCAAATCCTATGGTGGGAAGTGTAATTGTGTTAAATGATGTTATTATTGGTGAAGGATGGCACAGGAAGTCGGGAGAGTCTCATGCTGAAGTAAATGCAATTAATTCGGTAAAGGACAAAACATTATTAAAAAACGCTACAATTTATGTGAATTTAGAGCCGTGTTCACATTATGGTAAAACACCGCCCTGTGCAAATTTAATTGTTGAAGAAGGAATTAAAAATGTTGTAATTGGTAGTATAGATTCAAATAGTAAGGTTAGTGGAAAAGGAGTAGAGCATTTAAAAAAGCATGGATGCAATGTTATTGTAGGAGTTTTAGAAAATGAATGTAAAAATTTAAATAGGCGATTTTTTACATTTCATACTAAAAAAAGACCATTTATAATTTTAAAATGGGCAGAAACAGCTAATGGTTTTTTTGATAAATTAAGAAATGAAGCAACTGAAAATGTACCAAATTGGATTTCAAATCAATATTCACAACAATTGGTACATAAAATGCGAGCTGAGAATGAGGCAGTTTTAGTTGGTACAAGAACAGCTTTAAATGATAACCCAAGCCTAAATGTTAGAAATTGGGGAGGCAAAAACCCTGTAAGAGTTGTTATTGATAGGACTTTAAAAATCCCGTTAAATTGTAATTTGTTTAAAGGAGGTTCTAAAATTATTGTTTTTACAGAAGAAAACCCTAAAAAAAGAATTGATAAGCATGTGTTTTTTGAAAAAATTGATTTTTCTGAAGATATCCCAAACCAAATTTGTGATGTATTGTATACACATGAAATTCAATCTGTAATTATTGAAGGAGGGGCAAAAACATTGCAAAGTTTTATAAATAAAAATTTATGGGATGAAGCTTTTGTTTTTATGGGGGATGTAATATTTAAGGATGGTTTAAAATCTCCTAAATTAGAAAAGGTACCGACTGAAATTAAAAAGATTTCAACAGATACCTTAAAAGTTTACAATAATGAATAGCGGTTATTTAGTTTGTTCAAACATTGCTACCTTGCTTTCTCCAGTTGATTTTTTATACCCTCTAAACATCCCAGTTGAATTGAAATCCCAGTAAACATCTCCATTTTTATCAATTAGAATCATTCCTCCTTCACCACCAAGTTTGCCTATTTTATCAAATAAGACAGTGTGTAAGGCTTCTTTTGGAGATAGATTTTTATATTGAATTAAACTTGAAACATCATGAGAAGCAACAGTTCTAATAAAATACTCTCCAGTACCGGTTGCTGAAATCCCACAAGTTAAGTTATTCGCATAAGTTCCTGCTCCAATTAAAGGAACATCACCAATTCTACCAAATTTTTTATTGGTCATACCACCAGTAGAAGTTCCTGCAGCAATATTTCCATTTTTATCAATTGCAACAGCACCAACGGTACCATATTTATGATCGTCAATTAATTCATTCTTAATTAGAAAAGCAGTATGATCTAACTGTGTTTTTTCTTTCCCTTGAATTTTCCTTAATTGATTTAACCTTTTTTGAGTAAAGAAATAACTACTATCAACCATTTCAATTCCGTACTTTTTGGCCATAATTTCAGCTCCTTTTCCTGAAAGTAGTACATGTTTTGAACTGTCCATAACAATTCGAGCAGCTAAAATTGGATTTTTTATATGGTTTACACCTGCAACAGCTCCAGCATTTAAAGTTTTACCGTCCATAATTGCAGCATCCATTTCTTGGTTCCCTTCACTATTGTAAACAGCACCTTTTCCAGCGTTAAATAATGGAGAATCTTCCATAACATTAATAGCTGCTTCAATAGCGTTTAATGAAATACCTCCATTTTCTAAAACTTTATATCCGGCATCTAGTGCTTCATGTAGTTTCTGAGCATAGGCTTCTTGCTGCTCTTTTGTAAAGTATTCTCTTTTAATTCCACCAGCACCTCCATGTATAACTATGGCAAAGGAGTTTGGTTTACGTTTAGAGGCCTCTTTATCTGTTGAGGTATTTTCACAAGAAATTAAAAAAAGAATTAATAAAAAGAAAGATACTGTTTTTTTCATGATTGTTTGTTTAGAGGTTCAAATATAATCTTTTGAAACGGAATTTTAATATTTTCATTTTGATATATTTGTGTGTTGAAATTAGTATGACGGTAATAAATGACACATATAAAACAATTGAAGTAGCACACGGAGATGTGCAGTTCAAAGATAAAGGGAGTAAATTTATAGGTTATGTTTTTCCAATTTCTAATGAAGATCAGATTAAAATGTATATTGATGGTTTGAAAAAGAAACATCACGCTGCAAGGCACTGGTGTTATGCTTGGCAATTGGGAATTGAAGAAATTAGGTATAGAGTTAATGATGATGGAGAACCTAATAATACTGCTGGACAGCCTATTTACGGACAAATTTTAGCTAATAATATTACCAATGTGTTAATTGTTGTTGTCCGTTATTTTGGAGGGACAAAATTAGGTGTTGGAGGACTTATAAATGCTTATAGAAGTACTGCTAAATTACTGTTAGAGGAGTCTGAAATTGTAGAAAAAACAATGGTTGTTAATTTTCAAATAATTTTCGATTATAAAGATATGGATAAAGTAATGAGAATTGTTAAGAGAAATAATCTGAAAATTTTGAAACAAAAAATGGAATTAAATTGTAATTTTATAATATCTGTACGTAAAAATAATTTTCCTATGATTGAAAAGCAATATTTAGATTTACGTTGTTTGAAAATTAAAAGAATCCAGCCTTAACTTCATTTAATTTTTTTAAGAGATATTCAGGAGCCCTAGTAGGTTTTTTTGTCTTTGAATTTATAAAAGCCAATGTGGCATTTGCAGTTGTTAGAAGTTCGTTATTTTCATTGTAAATTTCAAATTCAAATTTAATTTTCACCAAAGGTTTAGTTACTAACGTTGTTTTAAGCGTTAGTAAATCATCATATTTAGCAGGTTTTATGTAGTTTGTATTTAGACTAATTACAGGTAGCATAATGCCTGTTTCTTCCATTTTTTTGTATGAAATGCCTAGCTTTCTTAGCCATTCAATACGTCCCATTTCAAAATATTGTGCATAATTACCATGATATGCATAACTCATTTGATCTGTTTCTCCATATCGTACTCTAAATTGAATTATATTTGAAATCATTTTTGTATATTAAAAGGCTTTATGTTACGTAAAAAATAATTAATAATCAATAGATATTTTATTTTTTTATACTGAAATTTATTCACATTTTTGTATAACCAAATAATTTTAGAGTAATCTCTAAATATTATCAACTAATTTTAACTAAAATACGATTTGAATACAAATGACTAAAACTGCATCATCAGTTTGGGGGGAATGCTTATCTTTTATAGAGGATAACATCAAGCAACAAGCTTATAAGACTTGGTTTGAACCTATTAAACCAATGAAATTATCTGGTGAGGCACTTACAATTCAAGTGCCAAGTAAGTTTTTTTATGAATGGTTGGAAGAACATTATATTAAATTATTGAGAGTAGCATTGGTTAAGCAATTAGGAGAAGATGCAAAGTTGATTTATGATGTTAGAATGGAAAATAATTACAGTAGCTCTAAACAACACACGTTAAAGATTCCAAGTTCAAATAGAAATCCGATAAATCCACAAGGAATTACAGTTCCTCTAGATTTTAATAAACGTGAATTAAGAAATCCATTTGTAATACCTGGTATTCAGAAAGTTAAAATTGAATCTCAATTAAATCCTAATTACAATTTTGAAAG
>JAMOMG010000008.1 GCA_027068695.1 Flavobacteriaceae bacterium | reverse complement strand
CTCTTGTGTTAAAAATTTATTTGTGATATGTTGAGGAGCTACTGCGTTATAAATGCCTTTTAAACTAGGGTTTTCAATAGCTTCAATGTACATATTACATAAATCTTCAAGGTGTATCCAAGGCATAAATTGATTTCCACTTCCAATTGGAGAACCAAAACCTAACTTTATAGGTTTTATAATTTTTTGAAGAGCCCCTCCATTTTTTGAAAATACAATTCCAGTTCTGAAAATAACAGTTCTGATAGAAAGTGTATTGAATTGATTTGAAGCCTTTTCCCAAAGTTTGCATACTAAACTTAAAAAGTCACCTCCGTTTTCATCTTTTTCTGTGAAAATTTTAGAAGAGGTGATAGCTCCGTAAAAACCTATGCCTGATGCTGCAATAAAACCTTTTAAATTTGGGTTTAATTCTTTTACTTTTTCATACAGAAGATTAGTAGTCTTAATTCTACTATCAATTAATTCTTTTTTTCTTGATTTACTCCAGCGTTTGTTAGCAATTCCGGCACCTGCTAAATGAATAATATAATCGGAGGTTGTAATTGCTTTTATATCAATGTAGTTTTTGTTTACATTCCAATAAAACACATTGGTTTTTTTACTGTGTTTTCTGCTTAAAATATTAACATGATAGCCTTTGGATTGTAGTAAAAGGCTGAGGTGTTTACCTACTAATCCCGTACCACCAGTAATTAAAATTGAATACATAAAAAACTCGATTATTTTGTTTTAGAATATAGACAAAATAATCGAGTTTAAACATGTTGAATGGCCAAACTAAGTACTCTGTAGTTGCTCTTCAACTTTATAAGGGTTGATACTATTCATTCCTTTTCTAATAGCTTCTTTATTTAATGGAATTAAATGGTGATAACGTTCAGGTAATGATTTTTTAATACCTTCAATAACATTTTCTAATTTAACAATAGGTTTAATTTTTAAAAAACCTCCCAATACAATCATATTGAATATTTTTTTATTCCCCATTTCAGAGGCTAATTTATTTCCTTCAATTTGAAAAATTTGAATATCAGTTCGTGTTGGATGATGTGTAATTCCATTTGGATCATAAATTAAAAATCCTCCAGGTTTAACGGTTTCTTCAAATTTATCCATAGACTGCTGATTTAAAATAATTGCAGTATCAAATATTTTTAAGTAAGGAGAACTTATTCTCTCATCGCTCAAAATAACGGTAACATTTGCTGTTCCACCACGCATTTCAGGTCCGTAAGAAGGCATCCAACTAACTTCTTCATCTTGCATTATTCCAGAATAGGCTAATATTTTTCCCATTGATAATACGCCCTGACCACCAAAACCTGCTATAATAATTTCTTCTGTCATAATATATTATTTTAATTTACCATCTACTTTTATATCTCCAAGCTGAAAATAAGGAAACATATTTTCTTCCATCCAAACATTAGCATCATTAGGAGTCATTTTCCAACCCGAATTGCAATTCGAAACTATTTCAACAAAAGAAATTCCTTTTTTCAATTTAATATTTTCAAAAGCTTTTCTAATTGCTTTTTTTGCTTTACGAGCATGTTTATGTGTATGCACAGCCTGTCGAGTAACATAATAAACGCCAGGAAGATTTGCAATTAATTCGGTCATTTTTAAGGGAGATCCCATTGTTGCAATTTCACGGCCATAAGGAGAGGTTGATGATTTCATTCCTTCCAGAGTCGTAGGAGCCATTTGTCCACCAGTCATACCGTAAATACCATTATTTACAAATATAATTACAATGTTTTCACCTCTATTACACGCATGTATGGTTTCGGCAGTACCTATGGCGGCTAAATCACCATCACCTTGGTAGGTAAACACATATTTTTCAGGCCAGCATCTTGAAATTGCTGTTGCTACCGCAGGAGCTCGCCCGTGGGCAGCCTGTGTCATATCTATATTCATAAAGTCATATGCTAGTACTGAACATCCAACAGGAGCAACACCAATTGTGTCTTCTACAATTCCCATCTCATCAATAACTTCCATTGTCAAGTTGTGTGCAGTACCATGACCGCAACCTGGACAGTATGACAGAGGGGTATCTGTCATTAATTTTGTTTTACAAAATACTTGGTTTTCAGGTTTTATAATGTCTAATACATCCATTATTTTATAATTTTTTGTTCTAAAGCTTCTAAAATTTCTTCAGGAGTATGAATAATTCCTCCAGTTCTTCCAAAATGTTCTACGGGTACTTTAAATTCAACAGAAAGTCTTACATCTTCTACCATTTGACCCGTATTTAATTCAACACTTAAAATTCCTTTTACTTGATTAGCTAGTTCAAATAGTTGTTTTTTCGGAAATGGAAATAGTGTAATTGGACGTAATAATCCAACTTTTATTCCTTTTTCACGAGCTAGTTCAACTGCTTTTTGTGAAATACGAGCGCTTGATCCATAGGCAACAATTAAATATTCAGCATCATCACATAAGATTTTTTCGTATCGAAGATCCTCTTTTTCCATTTGTTCATATTTTTTCATCAATCTATGAACTCTAGCTTCCATTTTTTCAGATTGCAAATCAAGAGATGTTATAATATTTCTTTCTCTATTTTTTGTTTTACCAGTAGTTGCCCAACTTCCATATTTTTCAATAAGCTCTTTATTAGACATTCTTTCTTTTTGGTCTTTCAAATTAACTTTTTCCATCATTTGACCGATTAATCCATCAGAAAGAATTAAAACAGGAGCTCTATATTTAAATGCAATATCAAAAGCATCTTCAACAAAGTCTGACATTTCTTGTACAGATGAAGGTGCTAATACATATAATTTATAATCACCGTGTCCACCACCTTTTACAGATTGAAAATAATCGGCTTGAGAGGGCTGAATTGTTCCCAATCCAGGTCCTCCACGAACAACATTAACAATTACGGCAGGTAGTTCTGCACCTGCCAAATATGAAATACCTTCTAATTTTAGTGAAATTCCAGGACTTGACGATGAAGTCATTACTCTTTTTCCTGTACTAGCAGCTCCATAAACCATATTTATGGCTGCTAATTCACTTTCAGCTTGTAAAACAACCATTCCTGTTCTTTTTTCAGGTTGTTCAGTCATTAAATATTCAATTACCTCAGTTTGAGGTGTAATAGGATAACCAAAATAAGCATCTACTCCGCATCTAATCGCAGCTTCAGCTAATGCTTCATTTCCTTTCATTAATTTTAACTCGGACATTGTAAATAATTTAATTAGATTATGCAGATACTTTAACTCTGTATACTGATATTGCCCTGTCAGGACAAACGATACCGCAATTTGTACACCCAGTACAAACTTCTGGGTTGCTCATATAGGCATAATGGTAACCTTTTCTGTTAACTTCTGTAGACATACTTATCACGTTTTCAGGACAAACAGGTATACAAACTTCACAACCTTTACAAGTTTCAGTATCAACTACAATTGCACCTTTAACTTTTGCCATTTCAATAATTTTATATGTGAATATAACCTTGTTATTTTATTATTCTCAAAGTTATGGCTTATTTATTGTAATAACTATGATAATTATCAATCTGTGATAATTATCATAAAATTTAAGTAAATTTTTATAAAGAAAGAAACAATTGTTGCAAAACAACACCTAAAGATAATAGGTGTTATTAGAAATAATTTATTGACAGGGTAGTTATTTAATATAGTTTTTTATATTTAGATGGGTTTGCCTCATTCATTATGCTATAGATAGCCTCAAAAATATCTTCTGCATTGGGTTTAGAAAAATAATCCCCATCTGTGCCGTAAGCAGCTCTATGATTGTTAGCGGTTAAAGTAATAGGTTTACTATCTAAATATTGATAGGCATTTTGTTTTTCTAAAATTTCTTGTAATAAATAAGCGGAGGCTCCACCAGGTACATCTTCATCAATAACAATTAATCTATTTGTTTTTTTAACACTTTTTACAACTTCATGTTTTTTATCAAAAGGAAGCAAACTTTGTACATCAATAATTTCAATGTCTATATCAACTTGAGATAAATCCTGAACCACATCTTGTACAATTTTTAGTGTAGATCCATACGAGACAACTGTAATATCAGTTCCCTCTTTTACTGTTTCAACAACACCAATAGGAGTTCTAAACTCTCCTAAATTATTAGGTAATTTTTCTTTTAGTCTATAGCCATTTAAATTTTCAACAATTAAGGCTGGCTCATCACATTCTAATAAAGTATTATAGAATCCAGCAGCTTTTGTCATATTTCTTGGTACCAATATATTCATCCCTCTTAAAAGGTGAACCATAGCACCCATTGGAGAACCAGAATGCCAAATACCTTCTAATCTATGTCCACGTGTTCTAACTATTAATGGTGCTTTTTGTTTACCTACAGTTCTATAATGTAGCGTTGATACATCATCACTCAAAATTTGTAATCCATATAGTAAATAATCTAAATATTGAATTTCGGCAATTGGTCGTAAACCTCTTAAAGCCATTCCGATACCTTGACCAATAATGGTTGCTTCTCTTATTCCCGTATCAGAAATACGAAGTTTACCATATTTTTCTTGAAGACCAACTAAACCTTGATTTACATCACCAATATTTCCTGCATCTTCACCAAAAATAAATAGATTGTTGAATTTAGAAAATAGTACATCAAAATTATCTTTAATAATAATTCTACCATCTAC
>JAMOMG010000007.1 GCA_027068695.1 Flavobacteriaceae bacterium | reverse complement strand
TTTATTTAAAATAGTCTCGTGTTTTATATATTGGCCTATGTACTGGTTAAAAGAAAGGTCAAATATCGGAATACCCTTGATCTCCTTGATCATTTTTATCATTCCTCATTTTTTTGTCTATTTTTTCTGAAACAGAATAAATATATTCGATTTTTTTAATCAAGTCCTTAGGAATATCAATACTAATTTCTTTATTATTTAACTCTGAAATTTGGTTTTGAATGTTTTTTAACTCTTCTTTCAAAGATTTAAGTTCGTTTTTTAACTCTTTTAGTTCATTATAGTAATCTTTTACCTTGATTTTATCCACCTCAGACTTTACAATTTTAGCAAAATTTTCTATGTCTACCCTAGGTTCAACCTTGATATTTTCTAAGAATTTAGTAAAACTTTTTTGGGAGTTAAGAATTTCGTTAAACATACTATATATATCTTTACACATTTCCTCCAGTTCTTTGTTTATTCTAACTTCGAAACTACTTTTAACAGACGTAGATACTAATTCTTTTACAATGTTTTTCAAATCTTCTTTATAATTTTCTTTCTCTTCTTTCAAATATCTTATATCATTTACTATATCAGTTAAAACCGTGTTTAAATACTCTTTTAATTCACTTAAAATTTCATTTTTTAACTCTTCATATACATTACTCTTCATTCTCACCACCTCTTATTCTTTTCATAAAGTTTACTAAATCATTATATGAAATAAACTCAACTTCCAATTCTTTTTCCAAAATCTTTGTTATTTTGTCTTTCTTGAGCAAAAGAAAAATCAAGTAAAATATTATGATTACATATGCTAAAAAAATAAAGATTAAGTAGTTCATATTAAAAAACTTAACTTTCAAATTTTTAATCTTTTTTGAGAAAGTTTTACTTTTTCTTTAGAAAAAATAAACATTCTCCTTCGCGATTTCAAAAAACTAATATAGAATTAAAAATATATTAAATACATTATGAAGATCAGAGGCGGATTGAAAGATCTAGAAAGAGCAGATGAAATATGTAAGCATCAGATTGAGGGAACTTCGATATTGACAACGAGGTATGCAGGAATCCCATGGCAGGATCGTGCAAGACGTGAAGGATATAGCATACCAGAAAATATGGGACTTGTTCAGTTTCGTTGCTATGGTGGTAAAGATACGCCAGAAGCACGTGAATTGAAGAAGAAAATAGGCGGAGAATATGAAGTTCCAATAGAAATTTGGAAAAAGATCGACGAAGCACCAAAAGGTCAAAAACATGTTGTTTTAGAAGAACTCATGAAAGGACTTTAATTCTTTTACTTTTTCCTTTCTTTACTTCATACCAAAAAGAAAAAATAGTTGTTCTTACAATTAATTAATTATGAATAAGTACATAGTAAAAATAAGCAAAGAAAGAAGCATAAATATAATTTCTCTGTCAAAGAAAGGTGCAAAAGTAGAAAAAATTGATATATTGGATGATCCTAAATTTGACTATTTCTTGGTAGAAGGTAATAAAGAAATAGAGAAGGATTTAGAAAAACTAGCGGACTCTTATAATGAGTATAAAAAAACAAAAATAGGAGATTTTGAATTCGAAGGGTTTATAATAAATTAAATCTTTTCTATTCCTTCAAAAACATTTTCTTTTTTATTTTCTAAACTCATTGAAAGATGTATTTCTGCGTGGTACAAATTACTAATCAGTCTCCTAAAGTCAATTTTTAGTCCTTCATTTTTCAATATCTTGTCTTTCATTTCGAGTTCTAATTTCATAAGAATTCTACGCAAATCCTTTACAGACTCATAAGCAATATCTATTTCATTTTTTAGTATACAATCTATAACTTTGTTAGTATTTCTTTCAATTTCTGACCATTCATTATAAAAATCGTCAAAATAATCTATCATTTCAGTACAAGACACAAGAACGTAATAAAGATGCTTCCTAGCACACCATAGTTCTCTATTCTCATTCATAATGTTCAAAGATTCAACTTTCAAATTTTTAATCTTTTTGCTTAACTTTTATCTTTTATTTAAGAAAAATAAAGGTTATTCTTATTTGTTTCAGAAAACTAATATAGAATTTAAAATATATTTATTATACTATGAAGATCAAGGGAAATCTAAAGGATTTGAAATTTGCTGAGCAAGTGTTGAAAAATGAGCATACTATACCAGAAAATATGGGAGTTGTTGATTTTACTTGTAGCGGAGGAGAAAGAAACGAATTTGCAGAGAAGATAAAGAAGGAAATAAATGGAAAATATATGATTCCAAAGAATATTTGGGAATTTATAGATAAATCCCCTAGCGGTAAGAAATACGAAATTATAGAAGAACTTTAAAGTGTTTTTATTTTTTGTTTCTTAAAAAGAAAGAAGAAATTGAATTAGTTTCCAAAATGGAAACCATCAGAGCAAAAAATTTTAAGGAACCCCTATTCAAGGGGTTCCCACTTTAATTTTGTCTTATACTCAATTTTATAACTAGTAAGTCCATAACTTTTATATATTTTTGTTAATTTGATGTCGTAAATAGAAAGTGTTATTCTATATGCTTTCCAGTTGTTCCATTCTCTTTTATGTATTAATTCTACCTCCCCCGAGCGGGGGAGGTAGATATCAGTTTCTATATGATCATAACATGAAACGTCGGGAATTTTGACTCCGATCTCTTCTCCCCACATTGGGAGTTCAACTTTAGGGGGCTTTATATTATTGCCCCCCAATTTGTGAGAAAAAATTTTTTCCCCTCCCTCGGGGGAGGGGTTCTTTATTTCCCATTCTTTGTAATAATAATTTTTAAAAACTCTGAAATATACATATTTATTTGTTTTTATGTCCGCATCATATATGACGCGTACTCCAAAGTGATTTATTTTTAATTCATCTTTTTCAGATTTTAGAAAAATAGGTTCATTCGAAACTCTTAAACAATCTTTTATCCAATTCATCTTCTCTCACCTCCTATTTTTGTCTGTTTACATATATGTAAATAAACATATATAAATATTTCTCATATATGTGAATAAAAGATATATGTAAATTATTCTTTATTTTTTAGAATAGAAAAAGTAAAACCCAGTACCAAGAAACTTATATTATATTATATAATATAATTAATCATTATGAAAAACAAAAAAGATTGTAAGAAAGAAAACTGTATAAATGATATGAAAATAAGAAATAAGAAATTAAAAAATCTAAATTACAATTTTATGAAAAAAATAGAAAAGAAAAAGAAAATTAAACTTTAATATAGTTCTATTTTAAAATTCTTTTTCAAAAATTTAATTTTCATTTTCTGGAGTTCTTTCTCATTTATTCTAAGTTTTTCAAGTATATATTTATCTTGTCGTCTCAAATACATTTTAAGATATAAAAATTGAATAAACTTATAATCTTTAAAGAAACGAGAAATTAAGAAAAGAATTTTCTCTTCTCGATTTAAATTGAAAAATTCATAGTTAAGTACTATCGAGAATTCATCAATTTCTAAATAATAGTCCCCGTCAAAAAAGTAAAACATTACCTTTTTATTTATTCCAAAGAACTTTAAAACAGACTCAAACTCACGAGAAACAGACTTTAAAACAGAAATTCTTTTGTTCTTGATTTTTACCAAACTCATAGTAAAAGTAAAAATTTAAGAAAATTATAAAAATATTTCCATTTTTATTCTTTTTTCTTTTTTAGTTCTCTTTTTAATTCTAAATATGTTTTCTTTGTTTTTTCTTTTAAGAACTGCCATACAACTCTTTCAGAACAATTGAACCTTTTTGCTATGTCTCTTTGAGTATAACCTAAACGAATTAAATCTAATACAAGATCTAAGTCTTCGTCCTTTATTTTCCTCTTCCTTCCAAGTTTCATACCCATTTCTCTTAATTGTTTCAATCGTTCTCTTGTCCTTTTCTTTATATCCTCTACGTACATTTCAGCGAACCATAAGAAATCCATAAGAATCTTCTTTCTCATCATTTTGTCCTCAATATAATTCAAAAAGTCTTGACTTGTAAAAATAACTCTAAATCCTTTATCTTCCAATTCTTTGAGTGTTTTTAGGCCATCTAGCACAGACCTTGAAAGTCTTGAAAGGTCATAACATAATATAGTGTTAATATTATTTTGCTTGCAGAATTCAAGCATTTCTTTAAATCCTTCTCTGTTTTCAGTCTCGATCGTTCCAGAAATATTTATATCTTGAAATATATCTACTATTTCTATGTTGTTCTTTTTTGCATACTCTCTTATATTGTTTATTTGATTCTCAATATTTTCTGATTCTCTACTAACCCTTGCATACCCAACTGCTTTCATAGTAATCAAAGAATGATATTTCATATTTTTAAGTTTTATTAAATTTACAATTTCGTAAAACAAAATTAAACTTTTACTTTTTTAAAAAAGTAAAACTTTTTTTTATGTTTTAAGGGTTTTCGTAAAACTTTTCAAACATTACAAAAACGGGCGTTTAAATCATACTTATCAAAAATATTATAAATGATAGAATTAGGCTTGTTATACTTGCTACTATAAATAAGCATTCTGGGTTATCTGGATTAGTGCATTTTGTTAATAAGTTTCTATTTATTTTCTTAGCGAGTACATAAAAAATGAGAGCGATAAACACCTCTACTATTAAAATTTTATGTAAAAATAAATAACAGAAAATAAGACTAACTATGTAAGTAAAAATAAATA
>JAMOMG010000006.1 GCA_027068695.1 Flavobacteriaceae bacterium | reverse complement strand
AACTTTGGGTATCGGAATTCTATTTTCAAGAATGAGTTAAGAGGGAAATATATTATTGTAAACGTAACATTTAAACTCACTAAAAATAATCATAAATTAACTACTTCTTACGGTGCAATTAGTTCATATCTAAAAAGTAAAGAAACACCCACTATTAAAGATATTTCAGATGCTGTAATTGCTATTAGGCAGAGTAAACTACCTAATCCTAAGGAAATTGGGAATAGTGGTAGCTTTTTTAAAAATCCTATAATTTCAAAAATACATTTTAAAACACTAAAAGAAAACTACCCTGAAGTTCCTCACTATATAATTAACGACAATGAAATAAAAATTCCTGCAGGTTGGTTAATTGAGCAATGCGGATTTAAAGGACAACGCTTTGGTGATACTGGTGTACACTCTAAACAAGCTTTAGTATTGGTAAATTACGGCAATGCTACTGGAAAAGAAATATTGAGTTTAGCTAAAAAAATTCAACAAAAGGTAAAGAAAACTTTCAATATTGAAATTGAAATTGAAGTCAATGTGATTTAAACTGTTACTTCCAATAATTTACATCCCGTTCTACTTGTAATTCTCACTTCTTCTGCTGTTGCAGGAATCAATACCGTTTCACCAAAAGTTACTGTTTCTGAATTATCAAAAATAGAGATTGTTGCATTTCCTTCAACACACATAAAAATCACAAATGAATCTGTTTTTGAATAATCAATTACTTTTTCATTAACAACAGGTATGAAATTTGTTTTAAAATAGTTACAGATAACTATGTTATTTAAGGTGTTTATTTTGGTTGAATAATCACGTTTAGTATCTATTTTATTATTAAAGTTTAATGCCTCAATTGCTAATTTTGTATGCAGTTCTCGCTTATTTCCATCAGCATCAACTCTATCAAAATCATAAATTCTATAAGTAATATCAGAAGTTTGTTGGATTTCAGCCAACACTATTCCAGATCCAATAGAATGTACAGTTCCTGGTTCAATAAAAAAAGCATCTCCTTTTTTCACATTCTCACTGTTTAGAACAGTCATTATTTTTTTCTTTTTTAATAAATGAACATATTCCTTAGGTGTAATTGTATCTTTAAACCCTAAAATAAGTTTGGCTTTTTTATCGGCATCTATAATATACCACATCTCCGTTTTACCAAATGAATTATGATATTTTTTCGACAATTCATCATTTGGATGTACTTGAATAGATAAATCTTGTTTTGCATCAATAAATTTAATTAGTAAAGGGAATTTATCTCCGAAATTTGTAAAATTATTTTCACCAATTAAAGTGGCTTTGTATATTTGAAGTAATTCTTTCAGAGATTTACCTTTTAAATCTCCATTTGAAACAATTGAAACATTATTTTCTACATCAGAAATTTCCCAACTTTCTCCAATATTTTTTAATAGTGAATTTTTATTTAGTTTGGTAACTAATTTGTTACCTCCCCAAATTTTTTCTTTCAAAATTGGTGCAAATTTTAACGGGTAATTTAACATTTAGTTTATCAATTCTTTTAATACATCAATTACATGGTCTACTTCCTCCTCAGTATTAAATTTACTGAAAGAAAATCGTACTGAAGTTTTGGTTGCTTCTTTTTCAGAAAGTATCGTATTTAATACATGTGAACCTTTATTACTACCACTTTGGCAAGCACTTCCTCCTGAGACTGCAATTCCTTTTAAATCCAGATTAAATAAAAGTAACGCGTATTCTTTAGGGAACCTCACATTTAAAATAATGTAACTGCTTTTGGTTTTACTTTCAGACAATCCATTAAATGCAACCTCTTCAAAATTATTTTTAAGTTTTTCAATAAAATAACTTTTTAGGTTTTGAATATAAGTAGTTTCTTCATCTAAATTTTTTAATGCTATTTCCAATGCCTTATCCATTCCCAAAATACCGTGTATATTTTCAGTTCCAGCCCTTGCACCTCTTTCCTGCTCTCCTCCGTGTAAAATAGGGTAAATACCAAACCCTTTTTTTATGTACGCAAATCCTACACCTTTTGGTCCGTGAAATTTATGAGCACTGGCAGTAAAAAAATCTATTGGAGTTTGTTCAACATCTATTTCAAAATGCCCAATTCCTTGAACAGTATCAGAGTGAAATAATGCATCATATTTCAAACACAAGTCGGAAACTACTTTTAAATCTAATATGTTTCCAATTTCATTATTCACGTACATTAAACTCACCAATTTTTTCCCTTCTGTTTGTTGAAGTAATTGTTCCAAATGGTTGTAATTTACATCTCCATTCTCATCTAATTCAACCCACAAAGCTGTAATTTTAAATTCTTTTACAAGATTTTCAATAGTATGCAGTACAGCATGATGTTCAATTTTAGATGAAATTATTGTTGTTACTCCTAAATTTTCAACTGTATTTCTCAAAATTAAATTATCAGCCTCACTACCTCCAGCTGTAAAAATTATTTCATTTGAAGTTGCATTCAAGTATTTTGCAATATTTTTTCGGGCTATTTCTACCAAAGATTTAGCTTTTCTTCCTATTTGATGCGTTGAAGACGGATTCCCATAAACAGTGGCCATTGTATCACAAATTACATCAATTACCTCTGGTAAAATAGGTGTTGTTGCTGCGTTATCTAAATATATACTTTTCATTAAAAACAAAAGTAATTAAAATAGTTGGTTTCATTTAGCGTTGAATTAGTTAAAACACTTATTTTTGTTTCTGAAAATTTTATTTAAATGAAAAAATTAATACTCCTTTTTTTAACATTCTCATTATTATCTTGTAATGATGGTAATTTTGATATTCCTGCTTTCGAATTTACAACTACTGTAAATAGTTGTGGAGAATATATTCTTTATAAAACAAACAGCAACAGTACTGAAGCAATTGTTTTAACGCTTAACCCTACCAATTTGGGAACCATAGAAGGTGAAAGTTCTATTACCATCCCTACAAGTTCAAGCGTGATTTATAGAATTTTTAATAATGGCATAGAATCTAATTATTTTTGTCAAGACATACCTCCTGCAACACCGGTTGTTGTAAAAGAATTAATTGCTGAAAGTGGTACAATTAACATTTTAACCACTGCAAATTTAACAGATAGTATTGTTACCGGTTACACATATGAAATTAGTATTTCAAACTTATTGTTTAATGATCTCAATGAGCGTATTTTCTTTGAAAATTTTGATTTTGGAACACTCGATATTAATCTTTAGGATTTTGGTATACATAAACCTCTGTTGCTCCTAAACCATATTTCTTAAACGAGGCTTCATACCAATTAACAGGGTAGTTTTTAAATAAAAATTCAAGTTCTGTTTTTAAAACTCCTTCACCTACTCCATGAATGAAAACAACTTTAGGAATTCTGTTTTTAATAGCAAACTCTAACTTGTGTTTGGCTTCATTTATTTGAATATTTAACATGTCATAATTATCCATTCCTTTTGTTGAAGCAGTTAAATGATGAATATGCAAATCTACTTCCATAGGAGGTAATTTATCTTGCTTTACTGTAGATTTAAATTTTGGAGCCTTCTTTTTAGAAGCCATTTGATCTAGCTTTTCTAACAAGTTTTGATTAGATATATCACTAAACTTTGATAGCTCTTTTTGGCTTTCTTTAATTACTACCAATTCATTTGGAGAAAAATCAAAAGGAAACCCATCAGAAGTTTCTATTACAATTTTATTATTATGTACTTCAATTACTTTTCCTTTAAGCACATCATCTATCACAGCAACATTATCACCTATTTTAAAACTCATAAAACTTCCTTATTTATATAAATAATGAAACAAAGTTAACACAATATTATTGCAGCGTATAAAAATTAAACATTAAATGAATTGAAGAGTTCCATTTAATTTTAAAGTTAGATTAAATAATCTATATAAAATTTGTACATTTAACGCTGTTATAAATTTAAATCTCGAAAAAGATGGAACAAAACCAACCTAAAAACTATTTAGTTGAATCAATTTTAGTAACTATTTTTTGCTGTTTACCTTTTGGTATTGCAGGCATTGTTTTTGCCAGTCAGGTAAATTCTAAATTTGCAGCTGGTGATTACCAAGGAGCCATAGAAGCTTCTGAAAATGCAAAAAAATGGATGAAATGGGGATTATTTGCAGGAATAGCTGTTGTAATTTTATACGTTATTTTTGTTTTTGCTTTAGGAGGAGCAGCTATTATGGGCTTAGGAAACTAAATCAATTAATTTTAATGAAATTAAAATATATAGGAATGTTAGTACTTGGAATAGTTTTAGCATTCCTGTTTTTTTATGTAAACCCTAGTAATGTTAACTTTTTTCCAAAATGTCCTTTATATGTTACTACCGGTATTTATTGTCCGGGTTGTGGTAGCCAACGTGCTACACACCAACTTTTACATTTAAACATTTTGGGGGTATTACAACAAAATATCTTATACCTTTTTGGTGTTCTTCTTATAGCTTATCACTTAATTGTAACCGGTTTAAATCTATTTTTTAAAAAGCATATTTACAATTATTTATATCATCCTAAAACACCTATTATTATTTTAATAATTGTAATCGTTTTTTGGATTCTTAGAAATATTCCTTATTACCCATTTAATCTTTTAGCTCCAAATTAATAATACTACACTTTACACTCTTATGAATTTATTAATTGCTGCAATTATCCCTATTTTTATTGTTATCATTTACATTTACATAAAAGACAAATATGAAAAAGAATCTAAATGGCTGTTGTTCTTTAACTTTATACTTGGAGCCATATTAAGTATTATAATAAGTACAATCCTTTACGAAATACATGATTTATTTTTTCAAGAGGGCGATAAATTTAGTATTGTCGATCAATTTATAAAGGCCTTTTTTGTAGTAGCATTAATTGAAGAATTTAGTAAGTATGTTATTGTACGTTATTATTCGCAACCTAAAAAAGGGTTTAATGAACCTTTTGATGGTATTGTATATGCTGTAATGGTTTCAATGGGGTTTGCAGCTGTTGAAAATATTTTATATGTATTTAAAGGCGGTTTTGATGTAGCTCTTATACGTGCTATAACCGCAATTCCTGCACATGCTACTTTTGGTGTTATAATGGGTTATTTTATGGGCTTGGCTAAATTTTCTAATCAAAAAAGAAAATGGAATTTAATTGGGTTATCTCTTGCTATTTTAGCACATGGTACGTATGATTTTTTCTTATTTATTAATTTTATTCCCGGTATATCATTTGGTGCATTTATTTCATTATTTATAGGAATTATTTTATCGAGAAAAGCCATTAAAATCCATCAAAATAATTCAAATTTTAAATAATTTTTTATTATATGTCATACCTTTTGTCAATAGATTTTAATAAAAAAAGCATCCTATTTGGATGCTTCTGTATTTATTGCTAAGAACTTTTATTCAAAATCTGTTTCCATTTTTATATAGTCTAAAAATTCTCGTTTAATTTCTTTGTCTTTGAATTTTCCTCCAAATTCTGAAGTTACCGTACTACTTTCAATATCACGTACTCCTCTAGAATTTACACACAAATGTTTTGCATCAATTACACAAGCAACATCATCGGTTCCCAATGCTTCTTGTAATGCTTGTACCACTTGCATTGTTAAACGTTCCTGTACTTGTGGTCGTTTGGCAAAATAATCTACAATTCGATTCATTTTAGACAAACCGATTACGTTACCATTAGAAATGTAGGCAACATGTGCCCTTCCAACAATTGGTAATAAGTGATGTTCACACGTAGAATATACCGTAATATTTTTTTCTACCAACATTTCACCATATTTATAATTATTATCAAAAGTTGATAATTTCGGTCTGTTTTTTGGATTTAAACCACTAAAAATCTCATTTACATACGCTTTAGCAACTCTATGAGGTGTTCCTTTTAAGCTATCATCTTCTAAATCCATTCCTAAAGTTGTTAAAATATCTTTAACACTTGCCTCAATTTTAAGCAACTTTTCTTGGTCTGAAATATCAAAAGCATCAGCTCTTAATGGAGTTTTAGCAGAAGAGCCTACATGGTCATCTCCTAGTTCATCTATTCTATTTTTCATTCCGTCTTTAACTTCAAACATTATCTATTATTTAGCCTGCGAATTTACAACTTACTTTTTAAAGTTTTGTTGTGATTTTTAGTAATTCTTCTAAAGTACAAACTTTTTGTTCTCCTGTTAACATATTTTTCAATGTATAATTACCATTCTCAATCTCATTTTCGCCAACAATTACTACAAAAGGTATCTCTCTTCTGTTAGCATAATTTAGTTGTTTTTTCATTTTAGCACTATCAGGGTACAGTTCTGATTTAATTCCTTTATTTCTTAGGTCAATCAAAGCTTTCATACAATAAGCAGCTTCCAATTCACCAAAATTTATAAATAGCACTTTTGGTTTTGGCAATGCCACTTCATCAAATAAATGTAACTCTTCCAGTACTAAATAAATTCTATCCAATCCAAAAGAAATACCAACACCACTCACATCATTCAATCCAAAAATACCCGTTAAATCATCATATCTTCCACCTCCTCCAATAGATCCTATTTTTACACCTTCTGGTGCTGTAACTTCGTAAATAGCGCCTGTATAATAATTCAAACCTCTTGCTAAAGTAACATCTAATTCTAACGTAGCAGATTGCAACCCTAAAGATTCAATAGCATCTATTACAAACCTTAAATCTTTAACACCCTGCATTCCTTCTTCAGATGCTCCTAATAAATCTTGTAACTGATTTAATTTATCTTGATTATTCCCATTAAATTGAAACAACGGTTGCACTTTATGAATAGCATCTTCTGAAATTCCTTTTGACAACATTTCTTTAATAACCCCCTCGGCACCAACCTTATCTAATTTATCAAGAGCTACCGTAAAATCAATCAATTTATCTTTTTCGCCAATTATTTCAGCAATACCAGCTAATATTTTTCGGTTGTTAAGTTTAATAGTCGTTCCTGTTAATTTTAACTTACTAAAAACAGCATCATATAGTTGTACAAATTCCACTTCTTGCCATAAACTTTTACTTCCAACCACATCAGCATCGCATTGATAAAATTCTCTAAATCGGCCTTTCTGTGGTCTATCAGCTCGCCAAACAGGTTGCATTTGATAGCGTTTAAACGGAAAAACAATATCGTTTTGATGTTGCACAACATATCTTGCAAAGGGCACTGTTAAATCGTAACGCAATGCTTTTTCTGA
>JAMOMG010000005.1 GCA_027068695.1 Flavobacteriaceae bacterium | reverse complement strand
GAATTCAATATTTTAAAAATAAGCCTATCTCCTTCGTCTCCATATTTCCCCATCAATGTTTCAGACTTTTCAAAAGACGGAGTTTCAATAGGTTGAAACCCATACAATTCAAAAACTTGTTTAATTGTTGAAAAAATATAATTTCTTTTTGCTACCTCTGTAGGTGAAAAATCACGTGTTCCTTTTGGTATACCAGGTTTTTTTGCCATTATTTACTATTAGTTTGCAAATATCTAAAATTAAAAAAACTAATTAAAGTTTTTCTTGGTTGTTTCTACTGCTTATTTTCATTCAACTTAAATATCATATTTGCTTTTTCTAAATCTTCAGGTGTATCAATTCCAATAGCTGGATAATTGGTTTCTACCATTTTCACTTTTAAACCGTTAGCCAAAAACCGAAGGTTTTCTAATTTTTCAGTTTTCTCTAACTTATTCATAGGTAATTTAGTGAATTTTAATAAAGATTCTTTTCTAAAAGCATAAATTCCTATGTGTTTAAAATAAGTTGCTTCCAATTTTTCTCTTGGAAATGGTATTGGAGAGCGTGAAAAATACAGTGCAAAATTATGTTCATCAACAACTACTTTTACATTGTTCGGATTGTTAATTTCTTCTTGTTCTTCAATTTTCAGCATTAAAGAAGCAATATCAATTTCTTTATTTTTGTCTAATTTAAAAACTTTTAGCAGTTCAAATAACGGTTCTGTTTGTGTAAAGGGCTCATCTCCTTGAACATTAACAACAATAGCTGCCTCTATATTTTCAACAGCTTCAGCTATTCTATCACTTCCAGATTTGTGTTCTTTTTTGCTTTTTATTGCTTTGCCTCCATTTGAAGTAATTTCATTAAAAATAATATCACTGTCTGTTACAACGTACACTTCATCAAATAAATTCGTTTTTTTTGTTGCTTCATACGTTCTTAAAATAACTGTTTTCCCCGCTAAATTCTTCATTAATTTTCCTGGAAAACGGCTAGCTTCGTATCTAGCAGGAATCATTGCAACTATTTTCATTAATTTATTTTTTTAAAATGTGATTTCCTCAAACGATTTATACTCGCATTTAATTCAAACCCTAATAACAATATGATTGAATTTATCCAAACAAACAACATAAGAACTAGTAATGTTCCTATTGAGCCATACAGTTTATTGTAGGTTGCAAATTTTAGTACGTAAATAGCAAACACCTTAAACATTACCAACGTAAGCAATGTTGTTAAAATTGATCCCGGGGCAAAAAAGGCGTGATTTTTTACTTCTTTTGTCCCATACTTGTACAATAGGGATACTGAAACAAAAATTAACAGCACAAAAAACAAAAAACGTCCTTTTTCAATC
Source organism: Flavobacteriaceae bacterium (assembly GCA_027068695.1). The sequence continues at coordinate 11,311 of JAMOMG010000005.1, read as the reverse complement.
CAAAAAACATCATCTTCAAGCCATCCATTTGCTTTCAAATCGTTTATTCCTATTTCAAAATATATACTTACTGCAACGGTTACAACCAAAATAAACGATAATAAAATTGCCATTCCCATGGCAATGAAATACTGCCGTAAAATATTACGCATTTCGGTAACATGGTACGAATACTCAAATCCACCTAAAATAGCATTTACACCATTAGTCATTAAAAAAACAGAAGCAATAAATCCGAATGAAAGTAAGCCCCCATATCTATTATTTGCAATATCTGCTATTACTTCCTGTACAGAATTAGCTGTGTTTGGAGGTAATAATTGCTCAATCATAAATAAAAAATCTTTTTGAAATCCTTCAATTGGCACATAGGGAATTAACGTTAAAATAAAGAGTAAAAAGGGAAACAATGCCATAAAGAAACTAAATGCAATTCCTCCTGCTCTTGAGGTTAAAGCACCTTTTACAATACCTATTACGTACATTTCAATAACATCGTACAGAGACATTCCGTGCAAACCAGGTATTTTTATTTTTTTTACCAATCTTACTATCCAATTTACAATTGGTATTTTATCTAAGCTATCTTCAATTTTTTTTGTCATTAAACTGCTTTTAAACTTAAATCCATATTATAAACTGAATGTGTTAAAGCTCCTGAAGAAATATAATCTACACCACAATCAGCATATTTACGAGCTGTTTCCAACGTTATTCCTCCAGAAGATTCTGTTAAACATTTATCTCCAATCATTTCAACAGCTTTTCGAGTGTCTTCATAGTTAAAGTTATCAATTAAAATTCTATAAATATTAGCTGATTTTAATATTTCTTCAATTTCTTTCAAACTTCGTGCTTCAACAATAATTTTTAAATCGAGATGATTTTCTTTCAAATAATTCTTTGTTTTATCTATAGCTTTAGTAATGCCACCTGCAAAATCTATATGATTATCTTTCAACATTATCATATCATATAACGCAAACCTATGATTTTCGCCTCCTCCAATTTTAACCGCCCATTTTTCAATAGCCCTAATACCTGGAGTAGTTTTTCTAGTATCTAAAATTTTAGTTTTGGTTCCCCTAAGTAAATTTGCAAACTTATTTGTTTTTGTTGCTATAGCACTCATACGTTGCATAGCATTAAGTACCAAACGCTCAGCTTTTAAAATAGATAATGAGCTACCTGAAACATAAAAAACGATATCTCCATATTTTACCTTTTCTCCATCATTAATTAAAGTTTCAATCTGTAGGTTTATATCTACATATTGAAAAATTTTCTTTGCAAATTCTACCCCAGCAATTATACCGGCTTCCTTTACTAATAATTTTGCTTTACCTTGTGCGCTTTCTGGAATACAAGCTAATGAACTATAATCTCCACCTCCAACATCTTCTCTAATAGCATTTGAGATTATAATGTTTAGTTCTTTTTCAAATTGTTTTTTGCTAATCATTTTATGCTATTTTGTAACAAAAATAACTTTTTTATTTTCAAAAAATTCATCTTTATTTCTTTTTATATTTACCAAATGAAAATTAAATTGTTAACCATTGGCAAAACCGATGATAAAAATTTACAAATTTTGATAGAAACCTATCAAAAAAGATTAAAACATTATATTAAATTTGAACTTGAAATTATTCCTGATATTAAAAATGTGAAGAATTTAAGTGAATCTCAACAAAAAGAAAAAGAGGGTGAGCTAATTTTAAAAAAAATACGTTCAACAGATGCTTTAGTTTTGTTAGATGAGAAAGGTAAAGAATATCGTTCTATAGAATTTTCAAAATTCCTTCAACAAAAAATGAATTCAGGTATAAAACAATTGGTGTTGGTTATTGGTGGACCTTATGGATTTTCAGAAGCAATTTATAAAAAGGCACAAGGAAAAATAGCTTTATCTAAAATGACATTTTCACATCAAATGATTCGATTATTTATTGTTGAACAAATTTATAGAGCATTTACCATTTTAAAAAACGAACCCTATCATCATGAGTAAATTAAAACTTGTTTTTGCTACAAACAATCTAAACAAACTAAAAGAAGTACAGGCAATACTCACCAATTTTGAAATTGTTAGTTTAGCAGATATTCATTGTTTCGAGGATATTCCTGAAACTGCTAAAACACTTGAAGGAAATGCAATTATAAAGGCTAATTTTATTACAAAAAAATACGGTTTAAACTGTTTTGCCGATGATACTGGCTTAGAAGTTGAAGCGTTGAACAATGAGCCTGGAGTTTACTCAGCACGTTATGCAGGTAAAGAAAATAATGCTGATGAAAATATGAAGAAATTATTAAAAAAACTTGGAGATAACACAAACAGAAATGCTCAGTTTAGAACTGCAATAGCATTAAATATCGACGGAAAACAACATGTATTTGAAGGTATTTGTAAAGGGAGCATTTTAGAAGAAAAACAAGGAGAAAGTGGTTTTGGATATGATCCTATTTTTATGCCAAATGGCTATAAAAAATCATTTGCTGAGATGAGTTTAACTGAAAAAGGCACCATAAGTCATAGAGGTAAAGCAATGAAAAAATTAATAACCTTTTTAGCTGAACATTCTTGATAAACCCAGTAAAATCATATAGAAATATTTTTGTATTGTTAATTTTAGCATTACTTCTAACTATCTTTATAAATATTAGTTTAGGTTCAGTTTCAATACCTTTAAAACAAATTTTTCTATCATTTTTTACAGGTGAGGTAGAAAAAGAATCTTGGAAATCTATTATTCTAAACTACCGACTACCCAAAGCAATTACAGCTATTATTGTTGGCTCTGGCTTATCAATTAGTGGCTTATTAATGCAAACTCTTTTTAGAAATCCACTTGCAGGCCCTTTTGTTTTAGGAATAAGTTCTGGGGCAAGTTTAGGAGTTGCAATTTTAATTTTAGGAGCCTCTTTTTTAGGAGTAACTATTTCAACTTATGTATTTACAAATTGGGGAATGGCAATTGCGGCAAGTTTAGGAGCCTTTTTAGTACTTTTTGCTGTAATGTTGGCTGCTGCTAAGGTTAGAAATACAATGTCAATCTTAATCATAGGATTAATGTTTGGAAGTTTAACTGCTGCTGTTATTAGTGTATTGGCTTATTTTAGCAGTGCCAATCAATTACAACAATATTTATTTTGGAGTTTTGGAAGTTTAGGAAATCTTAGTTGGACAGAAATTAGCGTTCTATTAATTATATTTTTAATAGGAGTTCTATTGGTTACACTTATTATAAAGCCTTTAAACAGTCTGCTTTTAGGTGAGAATTATGCCAAAAGTATGGGGGTTAATGTAAAACGAACTCGTAATCTAACACTAATTTCAACCAGTTTATTAACGGGTGTTATCACTGCTTTTTCAGGCCCTATTGCCTTTATAGGTTTGGCAGTTCCTCATTTAACAAAATTAATGTTTAGCACATCAAATCATAAAATATTGTTACCTGCTGTTGCCATAAGTGGTGCAATTATTATGTTAATTTGCGACAGCATTGCTCAATTACCAAATAGTGAATACACACTTCCAATCAATGCCATAACATCCTTATTTGGTGCGCCAATAATAATTTGGTTATTGGTAAGAAAACAAAAAATAAATTATTAATTGAAAGTAGAAAGTAAACATATTATTAAAACCAATAATTTAAGTATCGGATATACTTCAAGAAAGGAAGTAAATACTATTGCTTCAAACCTTAATATTCAATTAAAAAAAGGAAATTTAGTGTGTTTATTGGGTAAAAACGGTATAGGTAAATCTACCTTATTAAGAACCTTAACTAAGGTGCAACCGGCATTAAATGGCGAAATTTTTATCAACAACCAAAACCTTAATACGTTAAACAATCTCTACTTATCCAAATCTCTCAGTTTGGTTTTAACTGAACGATTGCCCGAAAGTAATTTATCAGTTTTTGAATTGGTTGCTTTAGGAAGACAACCTTATACAAATTGGGTAGGCAAATTAACAAACAAAGATTTGCAATTTATAAATACAGCTCTTGAACAAACAAATACAACACACTTAATGCACTCAAAGTACTACGAGTTAAGTGATGGTCAATTACAAAAAGTATTAATAGCCCGAGCATTAGCTCAAAACACCGATTTAATTATTTTAGATGAACCAACCGCACATCTAGATTTACATCACACCCTTGAAACTTTTACTTTGCTAAAACAATTAGCAACAAATTTTAACAAAACAATTATAGTATCTACACATGAAATTAACTTGGCATTACAATTGGCTGATGAATTGTGGCTCATGGCTCCTTCAAGTTTTGTTTCAGGAAAAACAGATGCATTAATAGACAATAATTATATAAATCAACTTTTTAATTCTGATTTAATTCATTTTAACAAAACCTTAAAACAGTTCACAATTTCCAACTCTCAATAATTTAATATATTTGAGTAATTTAAATTCTCTAAATGAAAAATTTAATACTCTTATGCTTTTCAACAATATTTATAAGTTGTGCAAGTAATTATGCTATTTCAAATTCTTCTATTATTACAGGAGAAACAGCCACTAAATACGCGAATACTATAACTTCTAACAATTTAAAAAAACTTTTATACACCATTGCTTCTGATGAATTTGAAGGCCGAGAAACAGGTAAAACAGGTCAAAAAAAAGCTGCTGAATTTCTAAAAAATTTTTACATAGAGCATGCTATTACGTCTCCATACGGAGGAAATGATTATTTTCAAGCAATTCCAACTGAACACCTAAAACCCGGAGTAAATCCCTCTGAAAATGTTGTTGCTTTTATTAAAGGAAATGAAAAACCAAACGAAATTATTGTATTATCTGCTCATTATGACCACTTAGGAATAAAAAATGGCAAAACTTATTACGGAGCCGATGATGATGGATCTGGAACCGTTGCCATTTTAGAAATAGCTGAAGCATTTCAAAAAGCAACTGAAGAAGGAAACAGACCAAAAAGATCTATATTGTTTTTACATGTTACAGGTGAAGAAAAAGGCTTACTAGGCTCTAAATATTATACAAACTTCCCTATTTTTCCTTTAAAAAATACAGTAGTAAATTTAAATATTGATATGATTGGACGTATAGATACAGTTCATACCTACAGTCCTAATTATATTTATTTAATAGGTTCAGATAAATTAAGTACTGAACTACACAAATTATCAGAGAAAATAAATAACAAATTCACAAAGTTGAATATAGATTACACTTACGATAGTGAAGATGACCCTAATCGTTTTTACTACCGATCTGACCATTACAGCTTTGCTAAAAATAACATCCCTATAATTTTTTATTTTAGCGGAACCCATAAAGACTATCATAAAGCTTCAGACACACCTGATAAAATTGACTACGAAGTTTTGGCAAAACGAACCCAGCTTATTTTTTATACAGCTTGGGAGTTAGCAAACAAAAATACCCGAATTGAAGTTGACAAGCAATAGTTTGAGACTATATTGGAAGTTAAAATCTATTTTTATCTATACACATTAATGAATTATTTTAAAAATTAGTTCTTTTAAAATATCTCCACTAGGTAGTGCATTCGCTCCTACTCCTTTGCTTTTCACATCTGCTTCACGTAAATAAGCAATAACCTGAGATGTTTTTCTCATTGGATAATTTTTTGCAGCGGTAATATAATCCGAAACAAAAAAAGGATTAATTTTTAATGCTCTGGCAACACTACTTTTAGATTTATCTTTTAAACTGTGATAAACTAATATTTGTGTAAATAGACTATTCAGCAAAGATATTGTAACAACCATAGGGTTTGCCTTTTGGTTTTGAGCAAAATAATTGATAATCATATTTGCCTTATAAACATTACGCTCTCCTATAGCTTTTCTTAATTCAAAATTGTTATAATCTTTACTAATTCCTATATTTTCTTCAATATCTTTAGGCGTTATTGTTGAATTTACAGGTAAAATAACCATTAACTTATTAAGTTCATTACTTATTTTGCTTAAATTGTCTCCCAAAAACTCAACTAACATTAAGGCTGCTTTGGTATCAATCAAATATTTTTTACCTGCTAAAACCCTTCGTATCCATTCGGCAATTTGATTTTCATATAATTTTTTACTTTCATAAACCAAGCCATTTTTTTGAATGGCTTTATATAATTTTTTCCGTTTATCAATTGTTTTGTATTTGTAACAAATAACTAATACAGTTGATGGTTGTAAATTATCAACATATGAAACTAATTTCTCTATACTTCTTGATAAATTTTGTGCTTCTTTAATAATAACAACCTGACGCTCTGCCATCATTGGGAATCGTTTAGCATTATCTATTATTTCATCAATAGTAACATCCCTCCCGTACAAAACCATTTGGTTAAAACCTTTCTCCTCTTCAGTAAGTATATTATTCTCAATAAATTCTGAAATTTTATCAATATAATAGGGCTCTTCACCCATTAAAAAATAAATAGGTTTAATATTCCCATTTTTAATATCAGAAACTATTTTAGTAACGTCACTCATTTCTTAAAAAAAATTAGCATTTTTGTTAAATGCATTTACTGAATTTACCAACATATAAATTCAAAATCAAAAATACCAAAAATAAGTACACTATTTTTGATATTGTGAGAAAAAAATATGTGAGTTTAACTCCTGAAGAATGGGTACGCCAACACTTAATTCATTATTTGGTTGAAGAAAAAAAGTATCCTGTATCATTAATTGCTATTGAAAAACAATTAACAATTAACAACCTAACAAAACGAACAGATATTTTAGTTTTTAATTCTGAAGGAACTCCTGAAATAATAGTAGAATGCAAAGCTCCTTCAATTAAAATTACACAACGCACTTTTGATCAAATTGCACGCTATAATTTAAAATTAAATGCAAACTACTTAATAGTTTCAAATGGATTAAAACACTATTATTGCAAAATGGATTTTTTAAAAAAAGAATATGTATTTTTAGATACCATTCCTAATTATAACTTCTAAAAATGAAAAGAAAGTATTTTAAAAAAATATTCATTTTGTTAATCATAATAATTATTGGTATTTACATAATACCCGCTCCTAAAACTAATTTTTCTGAGTTATACCCTATAAATGACAACTATTCTAAAAGTTTAAAAAGATTTCAGGCTAAATCAACAAAAGAAATTACTATTAATGGTGTAAAATGGATTTATTATGCTGGTGGAAATGGGTCAAAAACAATCCTTTTCATCCATGGAATGGGTGGTGCTTATGATTTATGGTGGCAACAAATTATTGAATTTGAAAAATCTTATAAAGTTATAAGCTACACCTTACCTGAAGAAATAAATTCACTTCAAAAAACTTCTAAAGGAATTTTAAAAATTTTAGAAACTGAAAAAATTGACAAATTTTATGTTGTTGGAACTTCTATGGGTGGTTATATTGCACAATATTTAGTTTCTACCATACCTAACAGAATAGAAAAAGCTGTTTTTGGTAATACTTTTCCTCCAAATAATTTAATAGCTGAAGAAAACAAAACTAAAAGTAAACTACTACCTTTTTTACCAGAAATAGTAATTTCAAAATTGGGTGAAAAAACCTTAGATAAAAAAATAATTCCAGCAGCTAAAAACTCTAAATTATTAAGAGCATTTTTACCTAGTATATCTTTTAGTAAAAAACAATTTATAAATAGATATAACATTGTAATTGATAAATTTACAATGAACTCAACTAAGTATGCTATAAAACGTATTCCAAAATTAATCATAGAATCGGACAATGACCCACTTATTCAACCACAATTACGACAACAACTAAAAAAACTTTACAAGAATAGCAACGTTTATACTTTTCACAATGAAGGACATTTCCCTTATATAAATGCTTCTAAAGAATACAATGAAGTACTGTGGCGGTTTTTTAACACAGAAAATACATTTACTGCTGTAGAAAAAACTATTGAAAATTATTTTGAAGGCAGAAAAGATGCAAATCTTAAACAATTGCAACTCGCTTTTTCTAAAAAGGCGAATTTGTACACATCTCAAAATAATAATATATTGATAATCCCTATTGAAAGCTATTATAAAAAAGTACGGTTAGACGGTGTTCAACAGGCAAATACTTCTATCTTAAATGGAGATATTACAGGAAATATTGCCTGTTTTAAAACTAAATTTGAATATCCTAAAAAATCCTATACTGATTATTTAACCTTGCTTAAAACTGATAACGGTTGGAAAATAATAAGTAAAACTTTTACAAAAACAAACTAGTGAAAATAGCCATAGTCATATTAAACTGGAACGGCAAAAAATTGCTTGAAAAATTTATTCCTAGCATTTTAAAATTCAGCAATATAAATAACGTAGAAATAATAATTGCTGACAATGCCTCTACAGATGATTCTATAAAATTTATTCAAGAAAACTACCCAATTATTAGAATAGTTCGTAATAAGACAAATGGAGGTTTTGCCAAAGGTTATAATGATGCTTTACAAAACATTAATGCTGACATTTACGGATTAGTAAATTCAGATATTGAAGTTACTGAAGGATGGCTAAGTCCGATTATTTCTACTTTTAAAAATGATCCTAAAACAGCCATTATCCAACCTAAAATATTAGATTATAAAAATAAGTCTAAGTTTGAATACGCCGGTGCAGCAGGTGGATTTATTGACAAATATGGATATCCGTATTGTAGAGGAAGAATTTTCTCAGATTTAGAAACAGATTACAAACAATACGATGACGTTATTGATATATTTTGGGCGTCTGGAGCTTGCTTTTTTATTCGTTCTAAAGTTTTTCATGAGCTACATGGTTTTGATGAAGATTATTTTGCTCATCAAGAAGAAATAGACTTGTGTTGGCGTGCAAAAAATCTTCAAAAAACTATTAAATATGTTGGTAGTTCAACCGTATACCACGTTGGAGGAGCTACTTTAAAGGAAGAAAGTCCACGTAAAACTTTTTTAAATTTCAGAAATAGTTTATTCACACTTGTAAAAAATACGCCTAAAAACAATCTGTTTTTAATTATTTTTTCACGTTTATTACTCGATGGAATTGCAGGAGTTAAATTTTTAGTTGAGTTAAGACCCAAACACACAGTTGCAATAATTAAAGCTCATTTTAGTTTTTACTCTTATTTAACCAAAATGATTAGGAAAAGAACAGGGTTTCAAAAAAATAATTATTATACAATAAAAAGTATTGTGTGGAAGTATTATATAGAGAGAAAAAAAACTTTTAAGGACCTTTAATTTCAGTTATCACATTAAAAATCAATACTTCCTTTACCTTCACGAAGAATTATTATTTCATCATCAGACAAATCAACAATTGTAGAGGGAATATTACCTCCGTAACCTCCATCAATTACAATATCAACTCTAGATTCCCATTTTTCAAAAATTAATTCAGGGTCTGTAGTATATTCTATTAAATCATCCTCATCATAAATAGATGTAGACACAATTGGATTCCCTAATTTCTTAACTAGCTCCCTGATAATCATATTATCCGGAATTCTAATTCCAACTGTTTTTTTATTTTTAAATGCTTTTGGTAAATTATTATTTCCAGGTAAGATAAATGTGTAAGGACCTGGCAACGTTTTTTTTAATATTTTATAAGTTCGTGTATCTATTTGTTTTACATAATCTGAAAGAGTACTTAGATCATAACAAATAAATGAAAAATTGGCTTTATCTAATTTTATATTTTTAATTTTAGCTACTTTTGCCATAGCTTTCGTATTAGTAATGTCACAACCTATACCATAAACGGTATCTGTAGGGTAAATAATTAATCCTCCTTTTTTTAAAATTGCAACAACTTTATCTATTTCACGCTCATTAGGATTTTCTTCATAAATTTTTACAAACTGTGCCATTTTGCCATTTTATTTAAAGCAAATATAAGTTTTTGGCATAAAAAAAACCTGCAAAAGCAGGTTTAAATTTTCTATTTCTCAATAAGCCGAAATCCTTCTCCGTGAATATTTATTATTTCAACATTTTCATCTAACTTCAAATACTTACGAAGTTTTGCAATATATACATCCATGCTTCGTGAAGTAAAATAATTATCATCACGCCAAATTTTAGTTAGCGCCAATTCTCGCGGCATCAAATCATTTTTATGCAATGTTAACATTTTCAACAATTTACTTTCTTTAGGCGATAGTTTTTGAGGTTCACCTCCTTTGTATGATAAATGCCTCAATTTTGAATTAAAATCAAAATCTCCAATTTTAAATTCAAAGACTTCTTCTTCTTTATTTTGTTCCCCTTCTTTACGTTGCATAATGGCTTTAATCTTATACAACAAAACTTCAGAATCAAAAGGTTTATTTAAATAGTCATCAGCTCCAACTTGATACCCTTTTAACACATCTTCTCTCATAGTTTTTGCTGTTAAAAATATAATAGGTATATCAGCATTCGTACTTCTAATATCTTTAGCTAACGAAAAACCATCTTTTCTAGGCATCATTACATCTAAAATACACAAGTCATAATCATCATTTTTAAACATAATAAGTCCTTCTAACCCATCAATTGCAAGTGTTACATTGTAATCATTCAATGTTAAGTAATCTTTTAAAACTGTACCAAAATTAGGATCATCTTCTACTAATAAAATTCTTTTGTTTTCCATTTTTCTTAAATTTTAGATCAAGGGTAATTTTATGATAAAAGTGCTACCTATCCCTTTTTCACTTTCAACAGAAATTTCACCTTGATGAATTTCAATTATTTTTTTTACGTATGAAAGTCCTAAACCATGTCCTTTCACATTATGAATATTTCCTCTTTCTTCTCTATAAAACTTTTTAAAGATATTTTTTTGAACACTTTTGCTCATTCCAATACCATTATCTTTAATTTTAATAATTATACTTTTACTTGTGTTATCAGTTGAAATATTAATCTTTGGAACCTCATTAGAATATTTTATTGCATTATCTAACATATTCACAATTACGTTGGTAATATGAAATTCGTTAGCTAATATTTCAGTATCATATGCTTTTAAGTTTAATTTAATAAAGCCTCCTTTATCTTTAATCAATAAATCAACGTGTGTTACAGCTTCTTCTAATATGTCGTGAATATCTACTTTTTCCTTACTAACATCTAACTGATTTTTCTCTAATTTAGAAATTCTCAATACATTTTCAACCTGCGCATGCATACGTTTATTTTCATCTCTAATCATTTTTACATAACGCAACACCTTTTCTTGCTCACCTATTATTTTAGGGTTTTTAATAGCATCTAATGCTAAATTTATAGTTGCAATTGGTGTTTTAAATTCATG
>JAMOMG010000004.1 GCA_027068695.1 Flavobacteriaceae bacterium | reverse complement strand
TTTGTATTCTTTTTTATGTACAAAATTGGACTATTATTTTGTGCACAGGCAATATCGTAGCCGCTTCCTCCAAAAGTTTTTTCTAATAATTTATACGGATTGACTTTTGCCCAATTAGCTATATTATTTATTAATGTTGAAGAAGTCCCCAATCCCCAATTTTTAGGAAAAGTTAAATTTGTTTTTACTGAAAATCCCTCTTCAGAATTTAAAAATTTAGGATTTAATTTTCTAGTTTCAATCAATATTTTTCTTAAATTTTCTGCTATTTTATCATTCCCTCCATCCTCTTCAGATTCAAAAGTTGCACTAATTAAACGTAATTTTGGCAAATCAAAAATTGCCTCCAACCAACATTTATCTTCATTTGTAAAACTATTCCAAATTAGTTTCGGTTCTTCTATAGGTTGAATAATTAAATCTTGACCACAAGTGGTTGGAACAGCCAACGATTTTGCACCATCCAGCACAAAATATTCTCCTGTTAACAATAACTTTCCGTTGCTGTAAAATTCTTTCAATGTGTTTTTTATTATTGTTGTTTGTCATTCCTGCGTAGGCAGGAATCCATACTAAACCCTTAAAATATTGTCAAACCAATCTTGCGAAAGATCCACCCATTTTTTATTTTCTTCTTCAATTAATCTTATTTTCCAATCTCATTTCCATTTTTTTAAATTCTTCTCCCTTTTAATTGCTTCATTTATATTCTGAAAAGTCTCAAAGTACATTAATCTGTTTACTCCATATTTTTGAGTAAATCCTTTTTTAATTCCAATTTTATGTTCATAAACTCTTCTTTGTAAATCATTTGTTATTCCTATATATAAAGTTCCTCGAATTTTACTTGCTAAAATATATACATAATATTGATGGATTGTTATCATTTAAACAGTTATTTTGGATTCCTGCCTACGCAGGAATGACAGTTTTATTTTGCTCCATCTAATACTAAATATTTTCCTGTTAACAATAACTTTCCGTTGCTATAGTATTTTTTCATTATTTATCTTTCGCTAACTTTTGATAAGCTTCAACAACCGCATTATGTGTTACTGTTTTATGCTCAAAATAATCAATTAAAAAAGCTTTTTCATCCTTACTTGCACCTAATTGTTTTATAATATTTGTTAAATGCATTTTCATATGTCCTTTTTGAATTCCTGTAGTAGTTAAAGCCCTTAAAGCAGCAAAATTCTGTGCTAAACCAGCAACAGCTATAATTTCCATCAATTCTTTTGCTGATGGATTTCCTAATAATTCTAATGCTAATTTAGATAATGGGTGCAATTTTGTTAAACCTCCAACAGTTCCTAAAGCCAATGGCATTTCAATCCAAAATTTAAAAATACCATTTTCAATAGTTGCATTGGTTAAACTTTTATAAGTTCCTGTTTTTGCAGCATACGCATGTGCTCCGGCTTCAACAGCCCTAAAATCGTTACCTGTTGCTAAAACTACTGCATCAACTCCATTCATTATTCCTTTATTATGTGTAACCGCTCTATGAGGTTCTGCATTTGCAATCTGAATTGCTTGTACAAATTTTTCAGTTAATATTTTAGAATTTTCAGCATATAAATCTTCGACCTTGCAACTAACCTCTGCATGAACCAGACATTCAGGCACATAGTTTGATAAAATACTCATTACTATTTGAATATCACTTCTTTTAAATTCATTTGCAATGGCTTCTAAACATGAATTAATAAAATTCGCACCCATACTATCAGCTGTTTCAAAAGTAACATGCAATTGATAATAGTTTGCTAAATCTCCTGTTTTATCTCTCAATTCTATATCTAAAATTCCTCCGCCACGCTTACGCATGTTATTAGTAATATCTTCAGTTGCTTTAAATAATTGTTCTTTTTTTAAAGAAAAATAATTTTGAAGTTCATGTTTATCACCTTTATACATAAAATGAACCTGACCAATTTTTGTGGTAGAAATTACATTGGCTTTAAATCCTCCTCGAGTTCCCCAAAATTTAGCAACTAATGATGCAGCTGCAACCACCGAACTCTCTTCAATAACCATTGGTATTGCATATACTTTACCATTAATTACAAAATTAGGTGCAATAGCAAATGGCATATAAAAGTTTGAAATGGTATTTTCTATAAAATCATCGTGTAAATTTTGCAATACCTCATTTGAGTTCCAATATTGTTGTAGTACTTTTTTTATTTTATCACTATTTTTAAAAAAAGTGGCCGACAACCAATCTATTTTTTCTGACTTACTTAACTTTGAAAATCCACTAACAGCTTTAGACATTCTTATCTTATATTTATATTTCGACAAAGATAAATTATTAAATAGAAAAATCTAAAAATAACATAAATCTCAATTTTTATGACATTTTTCAGGTCTGTATTGCTAAATTTTTCTTAAACTTGAAACTTATTTCAAGAAATCATAATTAATGAAAAAATTACTTGTTTTTTTTATAGCAATAACTTCCTTAGCAACAGCACAAAAACAACATATTACTTTAGAAGAAATTTGGAATGGTTCGTTTAGAACTGAGCAAATGAATGAGTTAAACTCTATGAATGGCAATTTTTACACATTGCTAAATTTTAATAGAGAAACAAGAAGCACCTCCGTTGATAAATATAGTTATGCAACATTAAACAAGATTGAAACTATTGTTGATAGCAAAAATTTAATTGATTTAAAATATTTTGAAAACTATTTATTTAATAACAACGAAACAAAATTAATTTTAGGTGTTGCTATTGAACCTATTTACAGAAGATCTTCTTTAGGGTTGTTTTATGTTTACAATATTGCATTAAAATCTTTGCAATTAATTGATAAAGATAAAATACAGGAACCAACATTTTCACCTGACAGTAAAAAAGTTGCTTACGTAAAAAATAATAATATTTATATTAAAAATTTAGAAACAGATATTGTTACTCAAGTAACTTTTGATGGATTGAAAAATAACGTTATTAATGGTATTTGCGATTGGGTTTATGAAGAAGAATTTGAATTTGTTCGTGCTTTTAAATGGAGTAACAACAGCAAAAATATTGCATATTTACGTTTTGACGAAACTGAAGTCCCAACTTTTTCTATGGATATTTATGGCAAAACCTTGTACCCAACTCAACAAGTTTTTAAGTACCCAAAGGCAGGTGAAAACAATTCAGTAGTTACCTTAAACATCTATAATGTTGAAGCTAATAAATCTACCAAAATTGATTTAGGAGAGTATGAATATATACCTAGATTTAAATGGACTGAAGACACCAATGTTTTATGTGCAACAACCCTAAACCGACATCAAAATAACCTAAACTTATATTTTATTAATACTTTAAATTTTTCTTCAAAAGTAGTTTTAACTGAAACCGATGCTGCTTATGTTGAAGTAACGGATAATTTAACTTTTTTAAACGATAACAGCTTTATATGGACCAGTGAAAAAGATGGATTCAATCACATATATCATTATACTAAAAACGGAAAATTAATAAATCAAATTACGAAAGGAAATTGGGAAGTCACCAATTTTTATGGCATCAACGAAAAAGCTAAAATTGTCTATTATCAGTCTACTGAAGATGGCTCAATTAATAGAACTCTATATTCCATCAAACTAAATGGTAAAAACAAAAGAAGACTAACCAATTCTTCAGGTACAAACAACGCTTCATTCAGTAAAAATTTTAATTATTTTATAAACTCTTTTTCTGATGTTAATACTCCTCCAATTTACACCTTATACAACGGTAAAGGCGAAAAGCTAAAAGAAATATTAAACAATAATACTTTATTAAGTAAACTAAAAAATTACAATCTTTCTCCTAAAGAGTTCTTCACTTTAAAAACCAAAAACGGTGAATTCAACGCTTGGATGATAAAACCTATAAAATTTAATTCAGCAAATAAATACCCATTATTTATGACTCAATATTCTGGTCCGGGGTCACAATCTGTAAGTAATACTTGGAACCGATCAAACGATTATTGGTACGAATTATTAGCCGAAAAAGGGTATGTTATTGTTTGTGTAGATGGAAGAGGAACAGGTTTTAAAGGTGCTAATTTTAAAAAAATTACCTATAAAGAATTAGGTAAATATGAAGTTCAGGATCAAATTGAAGCAGCCAAAGAATTGGGTAAACTACCTTATATTGATGCAAATGAAATTGGAATTTGGGGATGGAGTTACGGTGGATTTATGTCTGCAAATTGTATCTTAAAAGGAAACGACGTATTTAAAATGGCAATTGCTGTTGCACCAGTAACAAGCTGGAGATTTTACGATTCTATTTATACAGAACGTTATATGCAAACACCACAGGAAAACCCAACTGGCTATGATGAAAATTCACCGTTAAATTATGCAAATCTATTGAATGGTAATTTTTTATTAGTGCATGGTAGTGGAGATGACAATGTTCATTTTCAAAACACGATGCGATTTTCAAATGCGTTAATAGAGGCAAATAAACCATTTGATGAAGCCATTTACCCTGATAGGACACACGGTATTTATAGAGGGAAGAATACACGATTACACCTTTATAATAAAATGACTAAATTTATCGAGCAAAATTTAAAAACAACCAAATAATTAACAAATTAGATTATGAAAGAAATACCATTTAGAAAACATCATCCAAAAGGACTATACACTTTATTTGCTACGGAAATGTGGGAACGATTTAGTTA
>JAMOMG010000003.1 GCA_027068695.1 Flavobacteriaceae bacterium | reverse complement strand
GATGTAATTGCAATATTTGATATAAAATCGTCGTTAGTAGGAAATAATTCTTATAAGATTAAAAATGCTGCAGCAGTTAGTATAGAAATACAATAAAATAATTTTAAATGAAGAATAAGAAAAATATTGGAGTCTTTATTTTGGCATTTATGCTGTTCAGTGCTACATACGCACAGTCAAATTTATTGAATGCAAAAAAACCTTCTGATATTGGAAAAAAAACACCTGAACAATTGGCAGTTGATAATGATAAGCCACTAGAATATGGTTATATAGACGATAGAGATATCTTGTGGTCTAAAGTAGTATGGGAGTATATAGATTTAAATGAAAAAATTAATTTACCGATGTATTACCCTGTAGATACTACAAATGTTTCAAGTAGTAGGCGTTCTTTGTTTGACACGCTTTTAAGAGGTATTAAAAGTGGTGAGATAACCGAAGTTTATGATGATTCGTATTTTACAGCTAAAATGACAAAATCTGAAATAAATGCCAAACTTTTTAGAATTGATACTACTGATGTTGGTTTTGATGAATTGAATGCAGGTAATACTAATATTGAAGAATATATAGATAAAATTAACCTTACCTCTCAAGATATTGAAGGATTTAAAATAAAAGGACTTTGGTATTTTGATAAAAGACAAGGAGAATTAAAATACCGTTTATTAGCATTAGCACCTGTTGCTCCAGATGTACAAATAATGGGTAGAGATGATATGGATGTTTCAGAACAGTTAGCGTTGTTTTGGGTTTGGTTTCCTGATGCAAGAAATACACTTCATAACATGAAAGTTTTTAATCAAAAAAATTCAGCATATCCAATTTCATTTGATCATTTATTAAATGCAAGAAGATTTAACTCAATTATATATAGAGAAGAAAACATTTATGGAGATAGAGATGTAGCTGAATATGTTAAAGGAAATGCTTTGTTCCAAGTAATGGAGTCTAATAAAATTAAGGATGAAATTAGGAATAAAGAATTAGATATGTGGAATTATTAATTATCAGATTATAAAAACAAAAAACTCTTGCTATTTGCAGGAGTTTTTTGTTTTAAAGAAAAAACAATTTTATGCAGGTAGATTATATTATTGTAGGTTTGGGATTGGCTGGTTTAGCATTTGCTGAAGAATTAGAAAAACACCAAAAATCTTTTATAGTATATGAAGATGACTCTCAAAACTCTTCAATTGTAGCGGGAGGCATGTATAATCCTGTTATTTTAAAACGATTTACACCTGTTTGGAATGCTATTGACCAATTGAAAATAGCATTGCCTTTTTATAAATTTTTGGAAAAAAAATTTACGAATAAGTATAACTATTCGATAGATATTTACAGAATATTTAAATCAATTGAAGAACAAAATAATTGGTTTGTTGCTTGTGATAAACCATTGCTTACGAGCTTTATGTTTCCCAAAATAATAGAGACAAAGATAATAGGTGTTATTGCAAACTATGGTTTTGGAAAATTAATAAATACTGGAAGAATTGACACGAACTCATTACTTCAAGATTATCGAAAATATTTATTGAAGAAAAAAATAATCGAAAATGAAAGTTTTGATTATACGCAACTAAAAATTAGCAAAAAAACCATTCAATATAAAAAAGTTAAAGCATTAAAGATTGTTTTTTGTGAGGGTTTTGGTATGATTAAAAATCCTTTTTTTAATTACTTGCCAATGCAAGAAGCAAAAGGAGAATTGATAACTATTTATGCCCCTGAATTAAATGTAGATTTTTTAATAAAAGCAGCAGTATTTGTGCTTCCTCTAGGCGATAATTATTATAAAATTGGTGCTACTTTTAATTGGAAAGATAAAACAAAAGAACCCACGTCAAACGGAAAGCAAGAATTGCTTGTTAAATTAAATTCCTTTATTACTGTTCCTTACACAGTTGTTAATCATACAGCAGGAATAAGACCAACAGTTAAAGATAGAAGACCTTTGGTAGGTAAACATCCAACGTATCAAAATTTAGCTATTTTGAATGGTCTTGGAACTCGTGGGGTTATGATTGCTCCAACTATTGCCAATACACTATACAACCATTTAGAAAACGATTTTAAATTAGATAAAGAAATTTCTATTGCTCGTTTTGAATAGTTTCAGGTATATTTTTTTGATATTTTATAAATATATTAATCCAAATTATTCGTGATAGCCTAATAGTAATAGGAACTGTCAATACTAAAACAACTACAATAGGAATAAAACTTTGAAGTAAATTTAAATTAAAAAATAAGGTTGCAATTGTAAATGTTATTATTGAGAGGCCAACAGTAAGTGCATAATTAACATACATGGCTCCATAAAAAAAAGAGGGTTCTATAGTATATTTTAAACCACAATTAGAACATTTTTCGTGCATTTGAAAGGCTTTATGTAGTTTTAAAATATTTTTTTCTTTCATAAAATCACCTTCATGGCACTTAGGGCATTTGTTAAAAACAATGCTATATAGTTTCGTTCCTTTTTTAAACATAAAGTTTGTTAAAATTATAATAGATTTGCAAAGTTAAAAATTTTAAATAAGTATTTGTATCAGATTATGCTAAACGCACACAATATATCAATTTCATTTGGAGGTAGTGAATTATTTTCGGGAATAACTTTTAAGTTAATTTCGGGAAATCGAGTGGGACTTATTGGTAAAAATGGTGCAGGGAAGTCTACTTTGCTAAAAATTATAGCGAAAGAATTGGAGTATGATTCTGGAACTATGGCTTTTGAAAAAGATACCAGTATTGGATTTCTAAAACAAGATATTGAGTTTACTTATGGAAGAACAATTTTAGAGGAAGCTTATACAGCTTTTGTTGAAATTAAAAAAATTGAAAAAAAGCTAACGTATATAAATGAGCAATTGGCTGAGCGAACGGATTATGAATCTGAAAATTACCATACCATTTTACATGAATTAGATGATTTAACACACCGATATGAATTGTTAGGGGGTTACAACTATCAAGGTGATACAGAGAAAATACTCCAAGGTTTGGGCTTTAAACGAGAAGATTTTAATAAGTTAACTGAAACATTTTCTGGTGGATGGCGTATGAGAATAGAGTTGGCTAAATTACTGCTTCAAAAAAATGACATTTTGTTATTAGATGAGCCAACCAATCATTTAGATATTGAATCTATTATATGGTTAGAGAATTTTTTAAAAAGTTATTCGGGAGCTGTTGTATTAGTTTCTCATGATAAAATGTTTTTAGATAATGTAACCAATAGAACCATTGAAATTTCATTAGGTAAAATTTATGATTACAATAAACCTTATACACAGTTTTTAGAACTGCGAAAAGATATTAAGGAAAAACAATTACAGGCCCAGAAAAATCAGGAAAAAGAAATAAAACAAACGCAACAACTTATAGAAAAGTTTAGATATAAGGCATCAAAAGCTGCATTTGCTCAATCTTTAATAAAAAAGCTAGATAAAGTTGAACGTATAGAAGTTGATGAAGATGATAATGCAACATTAAATATACGTTTTCCTATTTCTGTTCAGCCAGGCAAAATTATTATTGAAGCTAGTAACTTGGCAAAAAATTACGGTGATAATCAAGTTTTAGAACATGTAAATTTATTAATTGAGCGTAATAGTAAAATAGCTTTTGTTGGCCAGAACGGACAAGGTAAATCTACCTTAGCTAAAATGATTGTTGGTGAAATTGATTTTACAGGAGAATTAAAGTTAGGACATAACGTACAAATAGGATATTTTGCTCAAAATCAATCTGAATATTTAGAAGGAGAAAAAACAGTATTACAAATAATGGAAGACGCCTCTACTGATGGGAATAGGATGAAAATTCGTGATATGTTAGGTGCTTTTTTGTTTCGAGGAGAAGATGTTGATAAAAAAGTAAAGGTGCTTTCTGGAGGAGAACGTAATCGTTTAGCACTGTGCAAAATGTTATTAACTCCGTTTAATGTTTTAATAATGGATGAGCCCACAAATCATTTAGATATTGCATCAAAAAATGTGTTGAAACAGGCATTGAAGAATTTTGAAGGTACTTTAATATTAGTTTCTCATGATAGAGATTTTTTACAGGGATTGAGTAATAAGGTGTATGAGTTTAAGAATAGAATAATTAGAGAATATTTAGGAGATATTAATTATTATTTAGAGCAACATAACTTAGAAGATTTTCGTGAAGTTGAAAAAAGAACAGTAGAAAAAACAAAAATTATTTCAACGGGGAAAGATGCATATTTAGAAAATAAACAAAAAGTAAAAGAAACAAAGCAACTTAAAAATAGGTTAAGTAAGGTTGAAAAAAATATTGCTCAATTAGAGAAAGATATTTTGAATTTAGATGCCGAAATATTTGAGAACTCTAAAGAAGTAACTGATAACCCAGATTTTTTCAAGAATTATCAGGCAAAAAAACAGTTGCTAGATGAATTAATGGAAGAATGGTCTGAACTTTTAGAGAAAATAGAAGTGAGCTAGTTTTAATTGTAATAATTTTATAAATACTAACAATTGTTCTTAGCAAGCAAAAATAGTAGAATACAAGAAGTACACTTTTCTGAAATAAAGGATAAGGGTATAACTCTTTTTATAAAACGAGAGGATGAATTACACCCATTTATTTCAGGGAATAAATACCGAAAATTAAAATATAACCTACAAGAAGCTTTCAATCAAAATAAACACACTTTGCTAACTTTTGGTGGTGCCTATTCTAATCATATTGCAGCTACGGCTGCAGCAGGTTTTGAGCATAATTTTAAAACCATTGGAATTATTAGAGGAGATGAATTAGCAAATAATTCACAAGAAGTAATCGAAAACAACCCAACATTAAAATTTGCTTCAGAACACAATATGCAATTTGAGTTTGTTACAAGAAGTGCTTATAGGAATAAAAACACATCAGAGTTTATTGCCAAACTAAAAGAAAAATTTGGGGATTTTTATCTGGTGCCTGAAGGAGGAACAAATCATTTAGCAGTAAGAGGATGTGAAGAGATTTTAACTAGTAGCGATGAGCAATTTGATATAATATGCTCAGCTGTTGGTACTGGAGGTACTATTTCAGGGATTATTAATTCGCTTAAAAATCATCAAAAAGTAATTGGGTTTCCTGCTTTAAAAGGTGACTTTCTTCAAGATGAAATTAAAAAATATGTACTAAATAATAATAATTGGAGTTTAAACACTACATATCATTTTGGAGGTTATGCCAAAATTTCAGAAGAATTAATTACATTTATAAATAAATTTAAAAGAGAAACATCAATACCTTTAGATCCCGTTTACACAGGGAAAATGTTGTTTGGTATTGTAGACTTAATTAAAAATGATTTTTTTAAAAAAGGAACAAAAATAGTAGCTGTTCATACTGGAGGATTACAAGGGATAGATGGAATGAATATTTTGTTAGAAAGGAAAAACTTACCTCAAATAGTTTAAATTATGAAGTTGAAATATATTTTAATTTGTTTGCTAACTATAAGCTTTTTTGTGGGGTGTAAATCGAAAAAAAAATTAGCCAGAAAATCTCAAAAAGAAATAGTTGTACATCAAAAGGTGAGTAAATCAACGAGTGTAAATACAAAGAAAAATTCGGCTATCACAAACTCAACCATAGAATATATTAAACGCTACAAGGATATTGCTATGGAAGAGATGAGAATTTTCAAAATACCGGCTAGTATTACATTGGCTCAAGGCATATTAGAGTCATCAAGCGGAAATAGTTTATTAACTAAAAAATCTAACAATCATTTTGGCATAAAGTGCCACAAAGGATGGAAGGGTAAAAAAGTATACCATGATGATGATGAAAAAGGAGAATGTTTTAGAGTGTATAAACATCCTAATAACTCATTTAAAGACCACTCTAAATTTTTGGCTACAAGAAGTAGGTATGCTAAATTATTTAAATTAAGAAAAGGAGATTATGTAAAATGGGCAAAAGGCCTAAGTGAAGCTGGTTATGCTACAGATAGAAGGTATCCTGCGAAACTAATAGCACTAATTGAAAAGTATGATTTACATAAATATGACACAGAAGTTTTAGGAAAGCCTTTTAAAAAATTAAAAATTAAAAATGTATCAAATCATATTGTTTCTAAAGGAGACACGTTGTATTCAATTTCAAAAAAGTATGGTTTAACGGTTGATGAGCTTAAAAAATTGAACGGACTTAATTCGAATAATATTACTGTAGGGCAAACATTAATTTTGAAATAGAATATTTTTCCAATTTTATTGATTTCTTATATTTTTGTTAAAAAAATAAGGAATTAACAATTCTTTATGTAAAAAATATTATATTTAAGAAAAACCATCACTCTTTTTTTAAATTAGTATTGTTATGAAAAATATTCAAAAAACAGGAATAAACATTGTTGCGTATATTTTTATTGTTTTTTGTATTCATAGCCAATACTCATTGTATTCACAAAATAAATTAACTCAAACTAAAAAAAATACTCCACTTAAAGAAATTTCAGGTACAGTTTCGAGTTTAGGTATTTTATTAAAGGATGTAAATGTAGTTGTTAAAAATACCAATCGAGGTACAAAAACTAACAATAAAGGATTTTATGCTATTAAAGCAAAAGAGGGAGAGACATTAAAGTTCACTTTTGTAGGGATGAAACCTTTAGAGATAATTATTGAAGACATAACTGAAGTTTTAAATATTGAAATGAATGCTGTTGTTAATAATTTAAAGGAAGTTACCGTTAAGGATAAAAGAAAGAGAAAAGATAAAACGGGCTTAATGGGAAGACCTAAAATATTAACAACAATCTTTGGTAATATTAATACTGAAAAAATAGGATACCCAATTAATTATATTAGTGGAGCCAGCTTAAATTTGGCCGCAATGGATCTTTGGACAGCAATAAAATATAAAATACCGAGTCTAAAAAGACAAATATCCTTTTCTTTAAATACTCAACCTATTTGGGATATTGATGGTGTAATTTATGAAACTATTAATGGTCGCACTCTGCCTCCAATAGATTTAGCAAATGTAAAGGATGTATATGTAATTAGATCGTTAGCAGGAACCGTTAGATATGGCTCAGCAGGTGCGGGTGGAGTTATTGTTGTACGTACTAAAAGTGGTACGTTTGATGATAAGCCCATAGCTTCAAAAACAAAATTATACTCTAATAAAAAGTACTACAAAGAAGATGCTGTTAGTTTTGAGAAATTTGGAATAACTCAGCCGTATTATTTTAAGGGTTTTGATACCATTCCTAACGTCAAACAAGCTTATTTTGAATATCAAAAACTTTTACCTTCATATAAGAACCAATTTGAATTTTATTTTGACATGGCTGATTATTTTCTCGAAATTTATAAGGATGATAAAAATAGTTTAAAAATACTTTCAAAAATAGAAGTACAGTTTGAAGAAAACCCAGAAGTGCTCAAGATTTTGGCATATACGTATCAAAAAAGAGGATTATATCAGAAAGCCTTAAAAATTTATAAGAAAATAATTAAACTGAGACCTAATTATGTACAATCATTTCGAGACCTTGCCAACGTTTACACTAACCTTAATCAATACCAAAAAGCATGGAAAATGTATACAAATTATTTTTATAGAGGAAATAATTTAGAAAATGAGGGAATAGGACAAATTATTTACAGTGAAATGGAAGCGCTGTTTGTTCAGCACAAAAAACAGGCTAACATAAAAGAACTCTTTTTAGTGAGAGATTCAGCGAATGTTACTAAAGATGTTCGTATGGTTTTTGAATGGAATACTTCTGAAGCGGAGTTTGATATTGAATTTGTAAACCCTCAAAAACAAGTGTATAGTTTTAAGCATACTCTTTTAGATAACAACAAACGCATTAAACATGAAAAATTACAAGGCTATTCATCAGAAATATTTTTTATTGAAAATTTAAACAAAGGTAATTGGTATGTTAATTTCACATACTTTGGAAATAAAAAGTACGTTCCAACATATTTGAAATTAGCTGTTTATTACAATTGGGGCAAGCCAAATCAAACAGAAAAAATTCATTTGTTTAAGTTAAAAGATAAAAATATAAAATGGCAATTATTAGCCTTGAATTATGATTTTTTATAGCACTAAAACAAGATTTACAGTATTCAATAGGCTACTTAATTGTTATTGAAAAAAGGGTTCAGTTTTAAGTGAACCCAAATAGTTAATTTACACTATACATTTTAAGATTGTCTTTTAAATTTTTGTTGACCTGTTTGATGAGAATTACACCCTCTATTAGCTAGGGGCTTTTTCTTTCTAAGATTTTCCCATTTAGTAAATTGTTCTTCTGTTAGAATTTTTTTCATAGCTATTTTATGTTGCTGCATTCTATCTAAACGATTGCTCTTTAGTTGAAAAATTTCTTCTGAAGTAGGAGAAGTCCCATTTAGTTTTTGTTCAAGCATGGCTTTTCGCATTGCTTGTCTTGTCATTGCTTGTTCTTTTTTTAGGTTGAAAATGGCTTCTTGTTGATTTTTGTCTAAATCTAAATTTAACGCCATTCTTTTAGTTTGTAAAGTGGCAATTTGATCTGGTGTAAAATTTAATTGATCTTTAAACTTTTTAGAACCAATTTGAGCATTTACCATTGTTGTAGCCAAAAATACAACTACTAATATTGCTATTCTGTTTTTCATAATGATTATATATTTTTTATTAATACTTCTTTGACAAATTAAAGTTGTAAAGGTTTAAATTGTTAACATTAATTAACACTTGTTTAATTTAAAGTATTGAAATTAATAGGGTTATTTAATTCCATTATTTAGTGTATTTTTGCAAAATATGAGAATGAATGAACTTTCAGATTGGTTACCTACCACAAATAAAGAGGTGAAACTTAGAGGTTGGGAGGAATTAGATGTCATTCTTTTTAGTGGTGATGCCTACGTAGATCACCCAGCATTTGGTCCGGCAGTAATTGGTAGAATTTTAGAAAGTTATGGGTTAAAAGTTGCAATTGTACCACAACCAAGTGTACATGATAACCTACAAGATTTTACAAAATTAGGAACGCCAAGATTGTTTTTTGGAGTAACTGCAGGTGAAATGGACTCTATGGTAAGTAATTATACTGCAAGCAAAAGGCGTAGAGATAAAGATGCTTATACACCAAATGGAGATAAGGGTTTTAGACCCGATTATGCCAGTGTGGTTTACGCTAATATTTTGAAGGAAAAATTCCCAGATGTTCCTATTTTAATTGGAGGAATTGAAGCTTCGCTTCGCAGAGTTACACATTATGATTATTGGAGTGACTCTTTAAAACCAAATATTTTAACCGATTCAAAAGCAGATTTGTTGGTGTATGGAATGGGAGAGCAACCTCTGAGAGAAATAGTTAATTTATTACAAAAAGGAGTGCCTTTTTCATCATTAAAAACAATCAATCAAACTGCCTTTCTTCAAAAAAAAGAAGAGCAAATACCTAAAAATAAAAATTGGCAAGATGTAACTATAAATTCTCATGAAGTTTGTTTGAAGAATAAAAAATTATTTGCAGCAAATTTTAAAATCATAGAACAAGAATCAAATAAAATAACGGGGAGTAGAATTTTACAAAATGTTGGTGATGCTACTTTGGTAATAAACCCTCCTTATGCAACAATGACAGAAAAAGAAATTGATGCTTCATTTGATTTGCCTTTTACACGTTTGCCACATCCAAAATATAACAAACGAGGGCCAATTCCAGCCTTTGAAATGATTAAATTTTCAATTAATATTCATCGAGGTTGCTTTGGCGGTTGTAGTTTTTGTACCATTTCCGCACATCAGGGAAAATTTATTGCTAGTAGAAGTCAAAAATCTATTTTAAAAGAAGTTGATAAAGTTACCAATATGCCCGATTTTAAAGGGTATTTATCTGATATTGGAGGTCCTTCTGCAAATATGTATAAAATGAAGGGTAAAATACAGGAAATATGTGATAAATGTGTTGCGCCTTCTTGCATTTCACCTATGATTTGTTATAATTTAGATACTTCACATAAACCCTTAACTGAACTTTATAAGGCAGTTGATAAACATCCAAAGATTAAAAAATCATTTATAGGAAGTGGTATTAGATATGATTTATTGGTGCCAGAATTTAATAAAAAGGCAAATCCAACAGAATTAGATGAATATACAGAAGAAGTAATTACAAACCATGTTTCCGGTAGGTTAAAAGTTGCTCCTGAGCATACTTCAGATAATGTTTTGAAGCTCATGAGGAAACCATCTTTTAAATATTTTCATAAATTTAAAGAGCGTTTTGATAAAATAAATATTCGAAAAAAATTAAACTTACAATTAATACCTTATTTTATTTCAAGTCATCCAGCTTGTGAATTAGAAGATATGGCAAATCTAGCTGCAGAAACCAAAGATTTGGGTTTTCAGTTAGAACAAGTACAAGGTTTTACACCCACACCAATGACTGTTGCTACTGTAATTTATTACAGTGGATATCACCCGTATACACTTAAACCTACAAAAACACCTATTTCAAAAACAGAAAAGGAAGAGCAACATCGATTTTTCTTTTGGTA
>JAMOMG010000002.1 GCA_027068695.1 Flavobacteriaceae bacterium | reverse complement strand
GCTGTGAAATTAAAGAAAATTTTGGATGGAAAAGGACTAAAAGTTGATTTTAGTAAAGTGCCTACCGATAAAAATTATTCTGACACTACAGGGTACAAAATAGGACATAGGTATGTGTTATTTCCTTATCAAATTCCACAAATATATGTTGAAAAAATAGGTGAGAGTTGGTATTATTCTAAAGAAACTGCAAATCAGGTAAATAAATTATATAGAAGTATATACCCTTGGTATAGTGAAAAATTACAGCAAGTGATTCCAAGTTTTGGACATTACAAACTTTTTAAAATTGAATTGTGGCAGTATTTGGGCTTATTATTGCTTATAACAATTTGTGTGTTTTTGTTTTTTGTGCTACGAAAAATAATCTACTACATCCTTCGAAAATTGCAATTTCGAATTTTGAAGAAGTCAAATGAGAATATCAATTTGGCATTGAAAAAGTTAACACGACCAATTGTATTACTAATTTTAATATGGTTTATTAAAAAAATAGTACCCTCATTTTTGTTGGATTTAGATATAAATACCATTCTGTTTTTAGCTCTAAACATAATGACAACAGTTTTTTGGATTTATGTATTTTTAAAATTGGTAAAAGTATTTATGAGTATTTACGCTGATTTTGCGGAATCAACACATAATAAGCTCGATGATCAATTGGTTCCAATATTGCAAAATTTTTTAACTGGAGTTGTTATCTTTTTAGGAATATTAAAACTTTTAACGCTATTTGGTGTTGAGCCAACTGCTGTAATTGCAGGGGCTTCAATAGGAGGTATTGCAGTTGCATTAGCATCACAAGATACTGTGAAAAACTTGATAGGAACGGTTATGATTTTTGTAGACAAACCTTTTCATATTGGAGATTGGATTGAAGCGGGAGAAGTAGTTGGTACGGTTGAAACAGTTGGGTTTAGATCAACAACAGTTCGTGCTGCCGATACATCAGTTTATCAAATACCAAACAGTACCTTGTCTGAAATGGTTGTTAACAATAAAGGGTTGCGTGCATTTCGAAGATATACAACTAATTTAGGGCTACGCTATGATACACCTCCAGAATTAGTAGAAGCTTTTGTAAAAGGTGTTCGGAAAATTATTGAATTACATCCTGATACTAGAGAAGATGCTTTTAATGTTGAGTTTACTGGTTTTGGAGATTCGGCTTTATTGATACTAGTGAATGTTTATTTTACAGCATTAGATTGGAGTGTTGAACAAGCAGCCAAACACAGTTTACATATATCAATTTTAAAATTCGCAAAAGAATTGGGAGTTGATTTTGCATTTCCTTCTACAACTGTTATGATAGAACAATTCCCTGAAAAAAGAGGGCTAGCAATTAATTATGATGTTGAGAATAAAAGAATTCAACAAATAATTAATGATATAAAATAAACTTTATGAGTGGTCAATATTTAAAAAGCAACGATTTAAATCGTTGCTTTTTAAGTTATTTATTTAGGATCTAAAATGCTATTAATACGTTTTACAATATCTTGTAAATGATATTTTCTAAGAGTATTTGTTGTTGTGTTTGCAGCTCTTTGAGCATCTCTTTTAATTCTATTTAATTCACCGCGAACTATTGGAATTATATCAGACTGTTTTACGGTAACAGTTGTTCTTTTAACATAACTTGCGTAACTGCCAGAATTATTTATTTTTTTGACGTCTTCAGCTGTCATTATGTTTGCCAACTTTTCAATATAAGCTCTTTGCAAATTTCTTCGGTAGGTGTCAATTTTTTTACCTGTACGTAATTCAGACCAAATGTCATTACGCAAATCATTCATCATAGAAACTAATGTGTAGGCTTTAGAGCCATTTAAGGTTTCATTTTCAATCATTCTCGTCATTCTCCCCAAATCAAGAATATTATTTAGTGTTTTCACCTGAATTGACCTGATACGTTCAGTAATTCCTGAATATTCAGTTCTTTCAATAATATTTTTATCAATTAACCAAGTTGGTGTTTCAAATAATTGAGTATTTACAAATTTCAAACAATTTTTTTGATGCTCTTTATCAACATAAGTATATACAGCACCTTCTTGGTCATATGTTTTATAATTTTCATAAACACCACCAATATTTGAAGAAACATGCCCCATATACCTATTAAATTGTGAAATTACATGGCCATACATTGTTTTTAAATCATCATAATTTTTACCTTTTTTAGCAGTCCAATTAATTAAGTTTGGCACAATACGTTTTAAATTTGCAATACCATAACTACTGGCTTTAATTGCATCATCACCTAAATCTTCAGTTTGAGAGCTAGGATCCACAACTCCTCCTGCTTGTTGGTGACCAAAACGATAAAGCGGGTCTCCGTCATGTTCTAAAATCCAATTATCCAATGTTTCTTTTTCATCTTGGGCAGTTACTGCATCTAAAATAGGGCGATACCCCCAACTAATGGCATATTTATCATAGATTCCTATATTAGGCATTAATGCCACTCCATTATCTCCAGGTTGAGCAACATAGTTAAAACGTGCATAATCCATAATTGCAGGAGCTGTACCATATTTCTTTGTAAATGTTGCTGAACGTAAAGAATCTACAGGATAAGCAGAACTACTTCCCATATTGTGCGGTAATCCTAGTGTGTGACCAACTTCATGAGAGGAAACAAATTGTATAAGTTCACCCATAACTCTGTCTTTGAATTCTGTGGTTTGTGCTTCAGGGTTTATAGCTGCTGTTTGAACAAAGAACCATCCTTTTAACAAACTCATTACATTGTGATACCAATTAATATCTGATTCTAAAATCTCACCAGAACGTGGATCACTTACATGAGGTCCGTTTGCATTTGGTATAGGAGAGGCTAAATATCTAACTACTGAATAGCGAACATCTTCAGGGCTCCATTCAGGATCTTCTTCTTTTGTAGGAGGATCTTTAGCAATAATAGCATTTTTAAATCCGGCGGCTTCAAAGGCAACTTGCCAGTCTTCAATACCTTGTTTTATATATTTTCTCCATTTTTTTGGAGTGGCTCTATCTATATAATATACTATCTGTTTTTTGGGTTCAACCAATTCACCACGTTTAAATTTTTCGATGTCTTCTTTTTTAACTTCTAATCTCCATCGATCTAAAAAAGTAACTTTATCACTTTTTTGAGCTTCAGAACCATAGTCTGTTTGACTTGTTGTAAACCATCCAACTCTTTCATCAAAAATTCTACGTTTCATAGGTTCTTTAGGCAATAATATCATAGAACTACTCATTTCTACTGAAACAATTCCAGTACTTGAATTTGAGGGTGCGGCACTTGCAGCATACGTTTTTACGTGATGTACCTCAATATTTTTGGGATAGCTTTTTACACTTTCAATAAAAGATTTTTTAGTGTCTAACTTTGTTATTTTATAACTTTTCCTAACAAATGAAGGTAAGCCCAAGGCTTTTACATCAGTAGAAAATAATTCAGTTGCATCAATTACAGTAGCTGTTTTGTCATTATTATAAGCTTTAATAGGAAATGAGAACAATACAGGTTCAAAGTTTGAATTTACAACGGCTTCATGAACAGGAAGTTCCTTATCAGCAACAATATTGTAGGATACAACTCTTAATAAGACAGTTTTTCCTTTTTTTTGCCATCG
>JAMOMG010000001.1 GCA_027068695.1 Flavobacteriaceae bacterium | reverse complement strand
GGATTCATAAAATGCATTCCAATTACTTTTTCAGGTCTATTAGTTACAGCTGCAATTTTAGTAATTGATATTGAAGATGTATTTGAAGCTAAAATCGTATTTTCAGATGCCTCTTCATCTAACTGTTTAAATATTTTTAATTTTAATTCAATATTTTCAGTTGCAGCTTCCACAACCAAATCTACATTATTTACACCTTTAGAAATTGATGTAAAAGTTGTAATGTTATCCAAAGTTTGTTTTTTGTTCTCTTCTGTAATACGCTCTTTAGAAATTAAACGATCTAAATTTTTTGTAATATTGATTAGACCTTTTTCTAGAGCCTCTTGTGAAATATCAATTAAATTTACCTTATAATTGTTTTGAGCAAATACATGAGCTATTCCATTACCCATTGTACCAGCTCCTATTACTGCTATATTTTTCATACGTTTAAATTTTAATAATTATTTGATAATAAATTAATTATAAAATTGAGAACGTATGCATACACTACGTTCTCACATTAAAAATTTTAAACACTCCCTTTTGTAAATGTAATTTTAAAATTTATTAATGTTCGTTTCATAATTTATACTTATAATGTTAATTCTCCTTTTAAATATGTAATTGCTTGTCCGCTCATTTCAACTCGTTCATTTAAGTGTTTACATTTTAATATACCAACTCTTTTTGAAAGTTGAATAGCATTTAGATTTGTTTTATTTAATTTTTTTGCCCAAAATGGAATTAATAATGTGTGTGCAGAACCAGTTACAGGATCTTCATTAATATTGAGTTTAGGTGCAAAAAATCTAGAAACAAAATCAACGTTGTCTCCTTTTGAGGTTACAATAATTCCATTTGATTCTAATTTTGATAGTAGATTGAAATTAGGTGCTAAATTTGCAACATCTACTTCATTTTTGAGTTCCACTAATAATTTCCACTTTCCTTTATATGTTTTTAGTATGGAAATATTTAAAGCTTTTTCTAAAATAGAAGGAGTTTCAATTTCATTAATTCCTTCTGAAGGGAAATTTAACGTGTACCAATCTTCATTTTTTTCTACAGTTAGTTTTCCACTCTTAGAATTAAATTCTAAAACTTTTTCTGAATAATTTAGTTCTGTAAAAATGATATGTGCAGCAGCCAATGTTGCGTGTCCACATAAATCAATTTCACAAGTGGGTGTAAACCATTTGATTTCATAAATATTATTTTTTTTTACAAAAAAAACAGTTTCAGATAAGTTGTTTTCCTCTGCAATTGATTGCATTAATTCTGTTGAGATCCAGGTTGTTAGTGGACAAACAGCAGCAGGATTCCCCTTAAATATTTGATTGTTAAAAGCGTCAACTTGGTAAATAGTCATATTAGAAATCGTTTATAATCATTTGAGCAACTCGTAGGGCTTCTGTGCCTTGTTCTAGAGTTACAATAGGTGTTGTATTATTGTTTATGGCTTCAGCAAATGTTTCTAACTCATCTAAAATGGCATTGTTAGTTTCAACTGTTGGATTTTCAAAATAGATTTGTTTTTTAATTCCTTCAGCATTTTGTAAAATCATATCAAAATCTCCCGGTTTTTCAGGAGCATCTTTCATTTTAACAACTTCAGTTGCTTTTTCAAAAAAATCAACTGCTATGTAAGCATCACGTTGAAAAAAACGTGTTTTACGCATGTTTTTTAGTGAAATTCTGC
This sequence comes from Flavobacteriaceae bacterium, assembly GCA_027068695.1. Next base: position 3,054 of record JAMOMG010000001.1, on the reverse strand, counting down.
TAGCTGTTAAATTTGCAACACAACCATTTTTAAATTCAATACGAGCATTTGCAATGTCAGGTGTATCACTAATTACTGAAACACCACTTGCACTTATATGTGATACCTCTGATTTAACAACGCTTAAAATAATATCAATATCATGAATCATTAAATCTAACACTACAGGAACATCGGTACCTCTTGGGTTAAATTCAGCCAGTCTGTGAGCTTCTATAAACATAGGTTTATGTATTGATTTTTTAACAGCAGTAAAAGCTGGATTAAATCGTTCTACATGTCCAACTTGTCCTTTAACATTATTCAATTTTGTAAGTTCTACTAAAGTGTTTGCCTCATCAACAGTTTTGGTAATAGGCTTTTCAATAAAGATATGTTTTCCTTTTTCAATAGCCTCTTTAGCACAATCAAAATGTGAAAGTGTAGGAGTTACAATATCAACAACATCAACAGCATCAATTAACTCTTTAACAGTTTCAAATGATTTATACCCAAACTCTTTTTCAACTTTTTTTGCATTTTCTTTAATGGGATCATAAAAGCCTATGAGATTGTATTTATTAGACTGATTTAATAATTTTAAATGAATTTTACCAAGATGACCTGCACCTAAAACACCTACTTTAAGCATTATATGAATATTTATTTTTAGATAAACAAAAGTAAGAATCTTTAGGCATTTATTACTATTTTTATGAATTCAAATTTGAATAATTAGTGGAAGATACAAACAAACATAAAGGGCTTAGAAATCAATTGGTGAAAATAATTGAAGAGAAAGGTATTGTAGATAAAAATGTACTGAATGCAATTTCCAACGTTCCTCGTCATTTGTTTATGGATTCTGGTTTTGTTCATTTTGCTTATCAAGACAAACCGTTTCCTATAGCTGCTAACCAAACGATTTCACAACCTTATACGGTAGCTTTTCAAACAGCATTATTACAGGTTAAATCAAATCATAAGATTTTAGAAATAGGAACAGGCTCTGGTTATCAAACAGCTATACTGATTGAAATGGGAGCAAAAGTGTTTACAATTGAAAGACAGAATGAGTTATTTAAAAAAACAAAGTTGTTTTTACCTAAAATAGGATATAACCCTAAAAAAATAATTTTTGGTGATGGCTATAAAGGCCTACCAGAAAATGCTCCTTTTGATGGGATTGTAGTAACTGCCGGAGCTCCTTTTGTTCCAAAAGCATTATTATCTCAATTAAAAATAGGAGGTAGGCTGGTAATTCCTGTTGGAGAGGAAACTCAAATAATGACCTTATTTGTTAGAACAGGTGTTAAGGATTTTGAAAAACAGGAATTTGGTAATTTTAGGTTTGTACCACTGTTAAAGAAAAAGAATTAAGTTTTAACTAATCGTATTTAGCATCAAATTGCCCATTCCATTTTCCTTGAACTTTTAATACTTGCTCAATAACATCTCTAACACAACCAGTACCTCCTTTTTTGTGAGAGATATAAGAAGAAATATCTTGAATTTCAGATGCAGCATCTTTAGGGCAACAAGGTAATCCAACCTCTTTCATAACTGGGTAGTCAGGGATATCATCACCCATATATAATATTTGCTCAGGATTTATATTGTTACTATTTATGTATTCATTAAAAGGAATTAGTTTGTTGTTTGCTCCCAAATAAACATTTGTAATTCCTAAAACTTCAAACCGTTTTCGAACAGCTTCATTTGTGCCTCCAGAGATAATACAAATATTATAGCCAGCTGCAGTAGCTGCTTTCATAGCATATCCATCTTTAATATTCATATTTCTAACCATTTCTCCATTTGGAAAAATAGTAACAACTCCATTTGTTAATACACCATCAATATCAAAAATGAAAGTGGTAATCTGAGGCATTATTTCTTTATAACTTTTTTCCATAGGTTTTAGTGATAGATTTTGTAAGCAATGTATAAATTTCATGTTGATTGTGGGCTAGCATTGCTTTATGTTTTTTAATTGTTTTTACGTCGTTTCGTTTAGCTGGGCCAGTTTGAGCTTCAAACGGACTTAATGCTTCTATTTTATTTGCGGTTTCTTGTATTAGTGGTTGTAGGATGTTAAAAGGAATTTTATTTTCTTCACATATTTCGTTTCCAATGTAATATAAATGATTCACAAAATTATTAACAAATACAGCTGCTACGTGTAAACTCTTACGTTGTTTTGAGTTTATTTTATAATATTTTTTTGAGATAGATTTAGCTAAAACTTCCAATAATTCTAAATCTTTTTCAGTTGAAGCTTCTATGCATATTGGTACTTGAAAAAGATCTATTTTTTGCTCTTTAGAGAAGGATTGTAATAAATAAAAAACACCTTTATTTGAATTGGATTTTAATTCATCTATGGCAACACTTCCAGAAGTGTGAACCACTAATTTGTTTTTGAAATTTAATTCTGATGAAACTGATGAAATAGCATCATCAGTAACGGCAATTATATAAATATCAGCATCTTTTAATTCGGTTAATTTATCTGTAATAGAAGTTTTATCATCCAAATATTGTATTTTTTCAATACTTCTATTATAAACCTGTACAACTCTTGCAGTTTTATTTTTTAACAACTGTGATGTTAAATGATATGCAATGTTACCACCGCCAAGAATTACAATTTTAATCATACCACGAAGATAATTTAATTGAGGTATAAAAAAAAGCTCCACCTTTAAAAAAGGTAGAGTTTTTTTATAACCAACTAAACTTAAATAGTTAAGATTGATCTTTGATTGCTGCCTGAGCCGCGGCCAAACGAGCAATTGGAACTCTAAATGGAGAACAACTAACATAATCCATTCCAACTCTATGGCAGAATTCAACTGAACTTGGCTCACCACCATGTTCACCACAAATACCTACTTTAAGTTTAGCATTTGTTGAACGTCCTTTTGTAGTTCCCATTTCAACTAATTGACCAATACCTTCTTGGTCTAATACTTGGAACGGATCAGCTTTTAAAATACCTTTTTCTATATAAATTGGTAAAAATTTACCAGCATCATCACGAGAATAACCAAAGCCCATTTGAGTAAGGTCATT